>CAYTDF010000777.1:0-2808 GCA_964436365.1 uncultured bacterium
GGGGACAATCCTTCCACGAAGAGTTGGGAGGCCCAGAAGTCCGTACAGTCACGCAGCACGTACGGAGTTGGCGATGACTATCCGGTGTACTACGTGAGTTGGGATGACTGTCAGGCCTTCATTGAGACGTTAAACAATATGGACCTCGGGACGTTCCGGCTACCGACGGAAGCCCAGTGGGAGTACGCCTGCCGTGCACGTACGAATACGCGTTTCTCTTTTGGGGATGCGTTGGAGTGCACAGACTCAGGAGAGGACTATTGCGAGTTGCTGGACCAGTACATGGTGTGGTGTGGGAACGACAACAACCGAAGTGAAGAGGTTGGCACGAAACGGCCTAACCCGTGGGGCCTGCACAACATGCACGGGAATCTTCATGAGTGGTGCTCGGATTGGATTGCCGCTCCTTTTATCGATCGAGCCACCTATTTGATAACAACGGGCCGATTCCAGGGCTCGTACCGTGTCTTGCGCAGCGGCCATTGGCTCAACTCCGCGCGGAATTGCCGGTCCGCGAGTCGCACCATCGCCTCGCCCCACGCCCGCAACTGCCACATCGGCTTCCGTCTGGTGAGAGAGTTAAGGAAAGATTAAGGGCCCCAACGGTAGATGTCACCGTCGCTGATCAAGCCGTTGGAGATGTCGTAGAGAACGACGACGAAGCCCATGCCGGTGACGCCGGGATTGGTGTCTTCGTCTTTGTCCGGCCCGGGACTCTTGATCGACCAGAGCTGGGATTCGTTCACGAAAAACCGGTCGCCGGAGGCTTTGTCGCAACTCCCCGAAGAACGCGTGCGGCGGTCCATGTACCAGTAATACCCGAAATCATTGACACCCGCTTCATCGCCAATCACACCGCCGGGATTGAACGGGTCCTGGGGGAGCGAACCCATATAGGCGATCGGACTGGTGAGTAGGCAAAGCGCCCACCCCTCACTGTGCCGAGGCGCGGGAGCGAGGCCGCAATTGCTGACCGGAGGGTAGCCGTTGTTGTCGAGCCGGTACTGCTCCAAGGCGGTTCCGGTGGCCTGCATGTCAGCCTGGTTTCGGGCGATCTGTGCGCGGTACCGGGCGTTCAGGAAATTCGGGACGGCGATCGCCGCAAGGATCCCGATGATTGCAACTACGATCAGAAGTTCGATCAACGTGAAAGCGCGATTGTGCTTCCTTATACGAACTAGAGCTGTCTTCATTTCGACTTTCCATCTTCGACGGATCGTTCACCGCGGCGCAGAAATGATTGGATGTCGCGCGCGGCCACCCATTCGTACGTACCCTCGCTATCGCCGAGATCGCTGTCGGCGTTGCCGAACTCCTCAGTGTAGGCATGGAAGACGGCTGAGGAGCACGAGCCCGTCGGTTCTCTCCTCGCCCTTCATGGCGGGCACCCTAGCGCACCCGCTCTATTTCGACGAGTTTTCACCGAAGAAGAAGTGAATACACCCACGGACAGGCTGAAACGACTCGTCTCGCGGTCAGTCCCCATATTTGCGTTCGTATTTTCGGGTCATTCGTTGCTGGTCGCTTACACGTCTGCGCCGAATCACCTCGTCTTCATCCAGCGAAGGTGCGTCCACAGGAGTTGCGCCGAGCTTATTGGTCACGTTCTGACGAAGAGCCACCTCGTGTACGAGGTGATTTGCATACTCCGGGTCGGTCTTATCGATATTTTTATCCTGAAGCGCGCGGCGAGCCTCTGTGAACAAGCGAGGGTGCATCTTCTCTAGCACACTCAATCCCGTTCCGTTCATCTGCTCCCGTGCGTATCGCCCGCGGATGGAATCGTCGAGCGGTGACTTGAGTCCGGTTTCGACACGCAGTTCGCTCTGCCGGGCAAGCATCGTGTTAACCAGAAGAGGACGCATCAGATCCAGTAAACGGAGCGAGGGCAACTCCTGCATCAATTCCTCGAGAGAGGTGCCGGTGTAGCTCTTCGCATCGTAGATGTCACGCCGTTCCGTGGCTTGGCTGACACCGTACCGAGGGTTGCCCACAAGGTTGCTCAACAAGGAGACGATTCCGAACCCCTCAAGCTTCATGAGAGGCATTGCCGGGACTCGCCAGCAGTTCTGTTGGAACTGCAGATGGCGACTCAGACGTTTCGGATCCATCCAAAAGTGCATATCGGCTCGTTCATCCGAGGTCGACGCGTTATTCCCGAGCGAGACGGTCACCGCCAGATTGCGATCCGCCGGAGCCGGGAGCGCGAGTATCCCCAGTCGGCCGAAAAGTACGGCCTTGGGAACATGTTGCAATACGGCATACTCGCGGACCTTACGTATTAGCCTTTTCGAATGGGCACTCTTCTGTTCGTCATCGAGTTGCCATGCAAGCATCTCCGCAAGGTTGAATGCCGATAAGAATAAGAAGGTTTCCAGCGTGAGACCGTCGAAAGCGTCCAGCAGACCGCCTAATTCGAGAGAATCGTCGCCCGCGTTCAAGGGAACCTCGTTCGGGAGAGTCGTCTCCTGATCATCGGCGTAGAGATCGGTCATCCGCAGTGGGCCTCCATCCGATGCGAGCCCCAGAAGCAGATTCGTTTCTTCGGCGGCCTCATGAATCCGATACGCAAACGATACCGCATCCTCCACATTGTCACTTGGAACCGAGTTCATCAGCAGTTCGGCAATATCGCCGGATGGTAGTTGCTGAAAGAGAACGGAACTAATCTCGCGAAACCCCGTCATTCGCCTAAAGAGCGTTGAAAAGTAGTTCGGATGGCGGACGATCTCGCGCATCCCCGCCGCGATGGTTCCTCTTTCCGGGCTCGCGGTTAGAGGATGGTATTGGAAGATACTTCCTGCCCGT
>CAYTDF010000778.1:0-2807 GCA_964436365.1 uncultured bacterium
ACAACCGCCGATCCTTCCTGGCCGGGGCAACCGTCGCCGGGCTCGCGGCTGGACTGGGTGTGAATCTCCAGGAAGCGAAAGCCGCTCGCAAACCGACCCCAAAGCGGGGGCCTACGATCAACCTTTTCTCGAAATCCTTACAGTACATGGAGTACGATCGACTCGCGGACACGGTGGCCGAGCTCGGTTTTGACGGTGTCGATCTGACCGTGCGCAAAGGCGGACACGTCAAGCCTGAAAATGTCGAGCGTGACCTTCCCAAAGCCACGGAAGCGCTCCGCAAGGTGGGTTGCGATGTCGCCTACATATCGACCAACATCACCGGCGCGGACGATCCCAAGGCCGAGCCGATCTTAAAGACCGCTTCCGCGTTGGGCATACGGTTTTACCGCATCGGGACCTGGAAATACGACCTCAACCAAGACATCCTCGCCCAGCTCGAACCCTGGCGGGCAAGGCTCAAGGACCTCGCCGCGATGAATGCGCACTACGATATCCGTGCGGGCTATCACAATCACTCCGGCCGTCACTACATAAGTGGACCGCTCTGGGATCTGTACGAGATGTTTCGGGGCGTCGACCCCGAATGGATCGGCTGCAATATGGATTTCGCGCACGCCGTCGCCGAGGGCAGTTATGGCGCATGGGAAGTCAATGTGCGTCTCTTGGCCGACCGGATCAAGATGTGCGGCGTAAAGGACTGCCTCTGGGTTCGCGGCGATAACGGGGAATGGCGCATGACCTACCCTCCCATCGGCGAGGGTTTGACTCCGTGGGACAAAGCCCTGCGGTTCTTGAAGAGCATCGACTTTACCGGTCCGTTCTCCATGCACCAGGAGTACAAGACTTCTGGTGAGAACGACCAAGAACGCCGCCGGAGCATGCTCGCGGCAATCCGGCGGGATTTGGCTCTCTTCAAGAGTCTGATGAAACAGGCCGGTTTCTGAGTCCGGCTCGTGAGGCCGTCGTTCGCCGAACCTCAGTCGCGGGTCACCTGCGTCCAGACACCGCCTTTTTCGCTTGATTCGTACGTGGCGAGAATGATGTCCACGGATTTACGGGCGTCGTGCGCCGGAACCAATGGGTCGCGGCCTTCTCGAATGGCGTTGGCGAAATCGTTCATCAGCAGTCTGTGACCGGTCGTGTCGATCCCGGTGGCGCTGCCTCCACCGGAGGCCCATGTGCCCGCCTCCGGACGTTCCGGGCCACCGTCGATGAACTCCCATTCCAGGACAGACCCCTCGTCGATACAGATGGTGCCTTTAGAGCCGTAGAGATTGATCCGCGTCCCACGCCCGGGGTACGCCAGCGTCGTCGCCGTAAGAATCCCTTGCGCGCCGCAGCTCAGTTTGAGCAGTGCGTGGTTGACATCTTCGACTTCGATAGGCCGGGCCACGGTATTGGCGATGGCGCAGACTTCCTCCACATCTCCGGCCAGCCAGTGAAACAGATCCACACCGTGGCTGCCCTGGTTCATGGTGGCTCCGCCGCCGTCGAGCGCTTTGGTCCCACGCCACGCGCCGCTCTCGTAGTAGGCCACATCCCGGAAGTAGTTGATCTGGATTTCGGCGATTTGCAGGTTTCCCAGGGCTCCCGAATCGATGGCTTGTTTCGCGGCCTGATAAATCGGGTTGAAGCGCATCTGGTAACATGCACCCAGCCGTAGGTCTTTTTTACGCGCGAGTGCGATCATCTCGCTCATCTTCTTCTTAGTCACGTCGAGGGGTTTCTCACAGATCACGTGCAGACCGGTTTCGAGCGCGGGCATCGCCCCGTCGTAGTGTGCGCCCGACGGCGTTCCGATGGCGACCGCATCGAGGTTCCCCTGCTCGATCATCTCTTGCAGGCTGCCGTATGTTTTGTCGATTCCGCAGCCTTCGGCCCGCTTTTGCGCCGCCTCGGGGACCTTATCGAAAATGCCCACGACCTCGACATCGGGGGCCGCTTGCAGGGATTCGATATGGTACTGACTGATCATCCCTGCGCCTATCATTCCAAATCGAAGCGTCTGGCTCATACTCAATCTCCTTGTCGGTCATACAGTGGTTGGCCGTACCGTGCGGTCATCGCGGCCACAGATTAGCGGGATCCCGGCCTGTAAAGAAGTGGTTCACTCGTGAATCTCGGCACAGTCCCAGTGCGACCCGCGCTCCCTCTTTTCCTCGTTCACGACAGGCTGCCTCGCCGATGGATGGCTCGAATTCACAGACTCGCTGGAGTCGAGAAACCGCCTTCGGCAGGCGATTGCTCGTCCGGGAGCACTGGAGTAGACTACTTCCTGATTCTCCTGGAAGAAGCGGAGATAGGTAAAAAGTCCCGATGCCAGACAAGAAAAAAGCGTTCACCCTAATTGAACTACTCATCGTAGTAGCCATCATCGGTATCCTTGCCGCGATCGCCGTACCGAATTTCCTAAATGCCCGGCTCAGGGCTCAGATCGCCAAGGCCTATTCTGACATCAAAGCCCTAGCCATGGCCAACGAAATGTATGCGCTTGACAATGGAGGCAGCTATCCACCGGAATCGGAGGATCATCCATACGAGCGCCCACGGATGGAAGCGGGACTCTTCTTCTTGACCAGTCCTATTGCCTACATAGGAAACATTCCCGAAGACCCGTTTGTGCGCGCGAGTGAAAAACTCACGCGTGAAACTCCCCTTGTTTATGAGACCGGCGTTCAAGAGCGCGGAAACAAGTGGGTGGCATACTGCATCTTCACCGTGGGTCCCGATGGATTGGAAAACGGAATTAACCCCGGATTTCCCAGGTAGCTTTTGCATCCGTGTGTGATAGAATGCATTTGAGC
>CAYTDF010000779.1:0-2804 GCA_964436365.1 uncultured bacterium
TTTGAATACGGCGAGAGGCGAATCCCACTCGGCTGGAGGGGCTTCGATGGCGGACAAGACAACACGGCCACCACGCTCGACGATGTAGCTGTTGAACTTGCCGACATGCGACAGCTCTTCGAGCGTCTGGGCATTCATCCAGGAGGCCATTCCGTTGAGATTCAGCGCACTGAAATAGGCCGACATCGAGTAGTAGAGGTAAGCCGAGTACAATTCGGCGTTCATCTGCTTGTTTAGGGCGTCTTCGAGTTTCTTGTTCATTTCCAGGCTCCTCATGGCATTGAAGTTACGTCGGAGTATAATTGTGGTGAAGACGCTCCATTGTAAAGGCTCGTCCGATGCGTCGCCGACACGGAAAACGTTCGCTTGGGTGCCGGTTCGATTCTAAGAGGTGGGGGCCTGTTTACAAGTGGGGTGGTGTTTCCCAAGAACTCTTTCCGATTGGAGAACGTTGAGCGCCCGGCCCCCGCGGGCACTCCGTGCGCGCTGCCGGAAAGAGATCTCGAGAGAGGCTCTATTCGCGGGAAAATGCGAGTCGGATCTGGAACCCAACGGACGTTCCGTTGAACGGCGCTCTTTTTCGCGGCAGTTTATCGGAGAGCGACCACTTGAAGTGATGCCCCCCAGCGGGCGGCTCGGCCAGCCAAAGGAAAGGTATCGTATGAGACCCCAGTCACCGGAAAAAGATCAATCAGCGAATCTCCCAGGAATTTTCCCCGAGAAGAGAGCGTTTGGCGCTCGCCTCCCACAGGCGCTCGGTGCGGGCTCTCGGAGACGAATCGCGGCGCTCTCGGTGCTGGTGGCGACGGTGATCGTGGTGGGCGCGCAAGAGATCAACGAGGCGATCCCTCCGGGGGAGGGGCGTTTTCTGGTCATGGCCAGCCGTGGATTGGGATACCGAGATGGGATGCTGCGGCGCGATGTGACCTTCAGGATGCTGGCCAGCGACGGCACACGGCTCAAAGCCACGTTGCCAGAAGTCAGGATGTTCGTCATCCCGTTCCGAACCGATAATTTCATCGATTGGACACTGCAGATCCGCGATCGGCTGCGTTTGATCCTCACCGATCAGGGGTACACAGTCGAGCGGCGGAATGTCTACGAACACGATACCAGCAGCGATATCCTGGCGGTCGAGGCTATCGAGATCACGCCGCCCGCCGGTGTCTCGGTCCTGTCGATCGACTTCGATGTCCGAACACCCCCTACGGCCTTGGCTCCGGCAGTCGAACACGAGGTCTATATCGAATACCAGAGTTTTGTCACCCCGGATCCCAATCTTACGGCGAACCTGGATTGGAACCTGCTGTCGTACCCCTAATGTAACTTCCAATCATTGCTTTCGAATGAAAAACGCTGGGCACCCAGCCACCGGGGGCACTTCGTGCGCCCTACGCAAGGATGTTATCAAGAAACACCGTATGAGTAGCCTTAGGGGAGGGCAAAGCGGACGACCTTCCATGACCGGCCACGCTTGACGAGATCGATCTCGAAAGCGACTCCCCGGGGATTGCGTAGAGCGACCCCGTGAAACGATTCGTTGGCAACATCCCCCCCGAACCGGACCTGCAACTCGACGTGCGCCCGGTCCTCTGAGGTACACTCGATCTTGAGGGAGAGGAACTGGGCCTCGATCTCTCGGTGCTCGGAAAAGAAGCTCTGCATAACCCGCAGGAGCGTGGCCTTCTCGTAGCCGTAGTCATCGCTGTAGTCGGCGGAAATCAGCCCAGCCATGGTCAGTATCCGCTCGCGTTCGAACGCTTTGCGGCCCTTCTCAAGCCTCTTGACAATCCGTGTTTCCTCGGAAACGAAGAAGAGCGTGTAGATAAGCAACCCCGCGATCAGGAGTACGACCGCGCCAACAAAGATTCGTATTGGACCTCGCAAATCACTCATTCGATCGTTCCGGGGAGCTTTCGGCGGCGTACGAAATAGTGGTGCAGACAAGCGCCCAGAATCCGACGGCTGTGGTGGAAGGCTCGCCATGAGGACTTCTTCGCGGCTTCGCGGGAGTAGGTCGTGCGGACAGGTGCGTCACCGATCCTGAGACCGAGATGGTGAGCGAGGAGCAAGATGTCGGTTTCGGTCTCGAAACTCCCCCCGCGCAGGTGAGGGAATAGCCGCCGTACGGCGTCGCGAGTGAAGAGCCGGTATCCACACTGAATGTCGGTGAGAGGCAGGCCGGAGATCGTGCGAATCAGCCGCGAGCTGAGAACATTGGCGAGACGGCGCACCAAAGGCACGCCTTTGGTGCGGAAATCGCGGCGTCCGACGACGATGTCCAGGTTGGAGCGTAGATGCGCCTTGACCAGGTTGGGCAAGTCCTCGGGCGCGTGCTGGCCGTCACTGTCGACGGTCAACAACACCTCCCAGCCCGGTTCGCCCCACAAGGTGCGGAATCCCTCGACCAGAGCGTGTCCCTTGCCGCGGTTCTCAGGCCAGCGCAGGACCTGGGCGGAGGTGACTGTGAGCCAACGGGCGGTATCGTCGGTGGAGCCGTCATCGACCGCCAAGAGATTCTGGGCATAGGCGTCGAGACCGTGCAAGACATCGAACGCGGTCTGTGAGGCGTTGTAACAGGGCACAACCACGGCGATCTTCTCTCGGGGGAGCTCCGCCGGGAGCCCCGTGGGGGCCGAATCGCGCCGTTTGGTCTCGGATGCCATCCTCTTGAATCTCCAGGCCGTGCCACCGTTCAGAGCCGTCAGCATATTGTAAGCGGTTCGGTCCTGCTATCCTAACGTGCGTACACTGCGTACCGTTTCGCTGCCGGTGCAGCCACGCCTGGCACCTCTCTCAGGCGC
>CAYTDF010000780.1:0-1581 GCA_964436365.1 uncultured bacterium
ACACTCTCGACCCCACACCACAACAGCTCGCCGCGGGTCTCAATATTGCGGCGCTGCAGAATCTGTCCCAACCCCATCTTTGAGTTGTACAGATTCTCTTGTACTTCGACAGGCAGTCGATCGCCGACGATGAGCGCCTCGCCGTGAACGTAGGCTTGCGCCGTCCTCGCCCCGGTCAGCAAAACCTGTCGCGAGATCACCTCATGTCCGGCTGCGACCTGAAGCCACTCGTCGTCCGCGCTCATCGCATGCCGATCCTGCGACAGCTGTCGAACCTGCACGGGCTCCAGGGTGTATGCCTCGATGAGTTGCGTCACGAGGCCGACCATGACGAGCCACCCCCGCTCGAAGGGAGTCATACTGAGCAAGTCGATGTCGCTGAGATGACCCGGGCGCCGGCCCTGCGCGATGAACAGACTGCTCAGCAATTTCGGTCCGAAGTCAGCTTCCGTACTCATAGAGACCAGTCGATCCCGAGTCTGAGACCGAGGGGATCTGCGGGAATGACGGAGGTCGTGCCGAAACCGCGCGACTCATACTGCTGATCGGTCAGATTTGTTCCATGCAGTCTCAACGTCGCCGCCCCGAATGAATAGCGTAGCGAAGCGTCGACCGTGAGCGCCCCGTCAATCTCGAAGACATTGTCTTCATCGATGAACTGAGCGCCCACATAGCGAAGGCCCGCACCGACCGATACATTGCCAAACTCTCGCACCGACCACCCGTTGAGAATGTGGCCTGGTGCGAAGGCTGGCGTCTTGCCGCTGCGATCTTCAATGCGGAGCCCGGTCTCCGTCAGCACCCCCTCTGTGAACTCCGTCAGCTCTGCATCCGTGTACGCGTACAACAGCGTCGCGGACCAACTTCGCCGCGGCGCTATCCCGACCTCGAGCTCAATCCCCCGAGATTGCTGATCACCCGTCTCAGCGGGCGCGCCGAACTGGTCGAGGATGCTGATGTTGCGCTTGCTCAGTTGGTAAAGCGCAGCAGTTGTCCACACCTTGCCACCAAGGAACCGACTGCGCATCCCCAACTCGACCTGCCCACTCTCCTCCGCCTTTCGGTCCACCGCCACTTGGCTTGAAGGCGGCGCAAAGGCCTGACTGGCGTTTGCGTATATGGAATGATGGGAATGCAGTTCGTAAATGGCGCCCAACATCGGACTCAGTTTGGCATAATCCCGCTTCGTACCGCTGATGTCGTCTTCGTAATCGATGCTGTCGAACCTCAGCCCGAGGAGGACCTCGAGCCTCTCATTGACCCTCACTTGATCAGCGACATACGGTGCTATGATGAGACTGCGGCTATCGACTCCTGACGACTGCTGAAGGGTCAGAGAATCGGCGTTCGTTGGCCTTTCTTCCGGATCCAACAGAGAGATGAGCCGTAGCTCCCTTGCTTCGAGATCGAACTCGTCACTCATGTGTACGACCTCGAGACCTGCCACAACTGAATGACCAAGACTCCCCGTTTCCCCCGATCCCTCCAGCTCCAGTCGGCTTCCGACAAAAGTCTGGTGATCGTCGAGAATCGACAGCGACCGACTGAGATCCTGAGATCCCGTTGCATTCGGAAAAACCC
>CAYTDF010000780.1:1591-2802 GCA_964436365.1 uncultured bacterium
TCGAAGTCCACGCGCAGCCGGTACGTCGTCTGGTCTGATGAGTCGAAGGGGGATTGGTACGATCGCTTTCGGGGCACAGCTGCCACGACATCACCGATCACGGGTAGACCTGAATCCGTCTTGTAGTCGCTCTTCACATACTCGAACCCCACGTCGAGCGACGTCTTCCCATCAATACGCCAGCGAGCGGTCGGGTTCACGGCGACCGCGCTATTGTCCTTGTCATCGCGGTAGTTTGCCGATTGCCGCCAGAGTCCGTTCAGCCGCAAGGCAATGTTTTCATTCTCATCAGCGGTGCCCACATCCACCATCCCGTTGAAGGTCTCGAAGCTGCCGAACGAAGCACGGGCTCGCGCGAATGATGGCGCGAAAACCGGCTTCTTCACGGCCAGATTCACCGTCCCGGATAGCGGGTTGCCTCCGTACAGGAACGCCCCGGGCCCCTTGAGCACCTCGACCCGATCAACATTGTAGAGCTTATAGAAGCTGACCTCTGGCTCCGGAATGCCATCCGTCAAGACGAGACCACTTGTCAGCGAGTCAAAGCCGCGTATGGTGAAGAAGTCGAAAACACCAAACCCTGTCTGCACATTGGCGCCGCTGATGTTCTGCAGCGCGTCACCTAGAACAACTCCTCCCTGACTATCGATCGACTCGCTCGAGACGACACCGATGCTCGCCGGAATCGAGGCGATTGCCACCGGCAACTTCATCACCGGCAGCGAGTCTCCCGGCAGTCTCTCGCCGGTGATGAGCACTTCGTCAGCCTCGTAGACGCGATCCGTTGCCTCGTCCGTATAGTCATCACCCCGACTCTGACCGCCCAGAGCCAGTACGATTGGCAGCAACATGATGCTCGATCTCTTCACAGTATAATCCTGCTGCCTGCCGCGAAGGCTTGCTCAGCACCGAGACTGATACGCAGGGCATCCAGCGACGTTGCAATGGCTTCCCTCCAATCAAGGCTGCTTCCATTCGCCACTACTTCGTTCAGGAACATCACTTCCATCGAATCCCCCTCTTCACTTTCTGTTGTGGTCTCGATAGACTCGACGCCACCTGGCGTCGACATCAACCATTGCCGACCGTCCCGAACAAGCGTGCCTCCGCTGAGCACGATGCGCTGATACTCTTCAGCTTGCTCAATAGAGATGCCGCCGGCCCATGTCCATTTTCCAATCCCGCCGCCGGCAAAACCGACCGTCGTCGTA
>CAYTDF010000781.1:0-2800 GCA_964436365.1 uncultured bacterium
ACGATTCTCCTCGGGTGCGGCATGGAGGGCGATGAGATCGTGTTTCGGGTTCACAACCCAGCGGAGATGCCTCGCGACGTTCAACTGCAAGTTTTCCAACGCTCGTTTTCCACAAAAGGGAAAGGCCGAGGCCTTGGAACGTACAGCATGAGACTGTTGAGCGAACGGTTTCTGCACGGAAATGTATCCTTCACCAGCTCGTCCGAAGGCGGCACGGTCTTCACCGCCCGCTATCCTCTACAAATCGAGTCAGCGTAAGAGACCTCAGAATAAGAATAAGTCTTGAGAGCCCTCCAGGATTTCTCGGAAGCGGGTCTCGTCGATGATCTCCACTCCCAACTTTTCCGCTTTGGCTTGTTTGGAACCGGGGTCCTTTCCGGCGAGCACGAAATCCGTCTTCTTAGAGACCGAACCGGTGACCCGTCCCCCGAGGGCTTGAATCTTCGACTTGGCTTCCGCACGCGTAAATCCCTGTAACGACCCGGTGAGCACAATCACCTTGCCCACGAACGGCGACTGGGAGAGGTTCTCTTCTGTGGAGATATCTTGGGTGAAAGCGCAGCCCGCTTCCCGGAGCCGCTGCAACTCATCGAGGTTGGCCCGCTGCCCGAAGAAATCAGCGACGCTTTCGGCCACAGTCGGCCCGATTTCATGGATATCTTCCAGGGACTCCCGGCTCAGCTCCGCCAGTTGAAAAAGATCGCTTCGCCCGGCGAGTAGAACATCGGCGACGTGCGCCCCAACGTGGCGAATGCCCAATCCATACAACAGACGACTGGGCGGACGGGTCTTGCTGGTTTCGAGCGCACCGAGGAGATTGGCAGCCGATTTCTCGCCCATCCGTTCCATCGCGGCCAGCGGTTCGGCTTCGAGACGGTATAGATCGGAAAGGCGCTCGACCATCTTCCCTTCGACGAAGGCATCGATCAATGCCTCGCCGATACCCTCGATATCCATGGCGTTGCGCTGCACGAAGTGAGCGATGCGTTTCTTGAGCTGGTCAGGACAGGAAATATTGACGCATCGATGGGCAACTTCATCCCCCAGTTTCACGATTTCAGAACCGCAACTGGGGCAGTGCATCTCCGGTTCCCATTTCGTGCTCGCTTCCGTGCGTTCTTCCACGAGCGCCCGGACCACCTGGGGGATGATCTCCCCGGCTTTGGCTACCACCACCTTTTCGCCAATCCTGAGGTCCTTGCGGCGGACCTCGTCGAAGTTGTGCAGCGAGGCGTGGCGAACGACGGTTCCGGCGACGCGAACCGGTGCGAGAATAGCCCGGGGGGTGATGGCTCCGGTGCGGCCTACGCCAAGCTGGATATCCTCGAGAGTGGTGACCGCTTCCTCCGCCTTGTACTTGTAGGCGATCACCCAGCGCGGCGCTTTCGACGTAGCCCCGAGAATCTCCCGTTTTCGAAAATCGTCCACCTTCAGAACGACGCCGTCGATATCGTAATCCAGTTCGTGCCGTTTGCTGTCCCATAGCGCCACTCGCTCTAGAATATCTTGCATACCGTTGCAGAGGATATGCCCCTCGATCACTCGCAGTCCCCATCGGGCGAGTGCTTCGTAGGCCGCGCTGTGCCGGTCCCACACGGCGCCGTCAACTTCTCCGATGGAGTGCAAGAAGATCGCCAGAGGGCGTTTGGCTACCTCCCCGGAATCCAGGAGTTTGAGTGTCCCGGCGGTCGCGTTGCGAGGATTGGCGAATACGTTCAATCCTTGATCTTCCCGGTCTTGGTTCAAACGAGCGAAACCGGAGCGGGGCATATAGATCTCGCCCCGCACGTCCAAGAATGTCGGTGGCGACTTCGTCTCGAGCCGCAAGGGGACCGAACGGAGGGTGCGGACATTGACGGTGACGTCGTCGCCGCGCCGTCCATCGCCACGGGTCAGAGCCCGCTCGAGACGGCCATCCCGGTAATGCAAGGCAATGGCCACGCCGTCGACTTTGGGTTCGACGATGTAGGTGGGGGCGGCTTCTTCCAGTCCCCGCAGTACGCGGTCGTGAAACTCGCGCAGTTCGCCCTCGGAATAGGTATTTCCAATGGACATCATTGGAATCTTATGTTCAACGGTTTCAAATCCTTCTAGCGGTTCTCCCCCGACGCGCCGGGTGGGGGAATCCGGGGAGGCATACTCGGGATGCAGAGCCTCCAACGCCTCTAGCCGCTTCATCGACTCGTCGAACTCGGTGTCGCCGATCTGCGGTTGGGCCAGGACGTAATAGAGGTGTTCGTGCCACCGAATTTCGCTTCGGAGAGCCTCGATCTCTTTCAAGATTGGATCGTTCATGGTGATTCGAATGCCCTTGTGAATTCGACAGAGATTGTAGAGCTTCCCCAAAAGTATGACGAGTCGTTCAGACGCTGCAACTCCGGCTGGCTTCGCTGGCGCTCGCTTCCGGTTACACTCGGATGACCCGTCACTACACAGTCAAGAAGAGGAGATTAACGATGGTTTTGGACCTACGAGCCGAATATGAAGCCGGTGCTGAATGGGAGGAGTGGCTAAACAACTCCGGGAAACGAACAGAGTCTCTGCAGAGCCGCTACGACGCTGTTGAATTGACCGAGGAGGACGAGCGGTTTCTTCGCAGTGTCAAGCGTGAAGTCCATGTTCTTTGCCTGTCCGAAGCCTGGTGCGGCGACTGCATCCGCCAAGTCCCGGTCTACGCTCGGATGTGCGCGGAAAACGAGAACCTCAAGCTACGCATTATCGGCCGTGACGATCACCTGGAGGTGATGGAACGGTACCACTTCAACGGGGCCGCGGTGGTTCCCGTCTTCGTCTTCTTTAA
>CAYTDF010000782.1:0-2800 GCA_964436365.1 uncultured bacterium
TGAATATGTGGAGACGTCGCCTCGCAGATTGATCGAAGAGGTCTTTTCGATGATATGCGTTCGGGCGCACAGTGAAGAGTTGTCCATGGTTGCCGATCTGGACCCACATCTTCCGGAGTCGGTCTATGGAGACCCCGTGCGTATCCGGCAAGTCTTACTGAACCTGATCGGGAATGCAATTAAGTTCACGGAACGTGGCGGTGTCTATATTCGCGCCGACTGCGAGTCCGGGAAGAAGGAAATTGCAAACATCCGAATCGAAGTATTGGACACCGGAACGGGCTTTGCCGTGGAGGGCGACGATCTATTTGAGGAATTTGTACAGGAGGATTCTCGGTCGGTGGGAATCGAGGGTACGGGGCTTGATTTGGCGATCTGCAAGCGAATCGTGAATCTGATGGGTGGCCAGATCGGATGTGAGGGGGTGAAAGACTACGGAGCGAAATTCTGGTTCACTCTGCCGTTGCGTGTAGTGGAAGAAGCGCAGGATGTCGATTGGGACAAGGCGAAATCCGTTCGCATCGGTTTGTGGGAAAAAGGAGAATCGCGGGCCAGCGATTGGCTGGCGCACGTCTTCAAGGAACATGATGTCCCGTGGGAGACTCTGTCCGATCGTCCGGCGGAATCCCACCGACACGGCGGAGCGGATGCGGCATACGACATCGTTTTCGTTGCCTCGAACGAAGAGGACATCGACGTAAACCGTCCCGGCGAGGGCCGCAACGCCACGGGCACGCGCTGGGTGCTGCTGTCCGAGACCGTTGATGAGCGCCTTCCCTATGCCGCACACCGGCGAGGATTCGATTATGTTTTGCAGCCTCCCTTTGAGAGCGAACGCGTTCTGAGCTTGCTCTACTCGACCACGCGACTTACTCCCATTACAGAACAAGCCTTCATACAAAGCGACGCTGTGCGATACGCCAAGGAGGCGTTTGCCGCCGCGCCAGATCTTCGTCGGTTATTGGTGACCGACGATACCCACACAAATCGAGCCTTGGCGCAGTCTCAACTCCGCGAGCTGGGGCTGCAGTGCGATGTGGCCAATGACGGTGCGGTGGCACTCGAGATGGCGATGCAGAACAGTTATTCGGTCATTCTGATGGATTGCTCAATGCCCGTCATGGATGGTTACGAATTCACACGGCGGTTGCGAGAGTGGGAGGAGCCGCAAGACTTGCACACACCGGTCATTGCTATGACGGCGCACGTTGTATCCGGCGACGAGGAGCGTTGTCTTGCGGCGGGTATGGACGGCTACTTGCCAAAGCCTGTCAGGATCGAGACGCTGGCAACGCTTCTTCTGCAGTGGATCCCGGGTGTCAGCCCCCAGCGCGAACCGCAAGACGTTGCGGTTTCCGAGCGGGAGGAAGTGGCGATCAGTCTGAAAATGCTACGTGAGGATTTCGGATTAACAGATCCGATGAGCGTCTCGAGCATGCTCGATATCTTCCCCCGCGAGATGGACCGCCTCCTGGGTGAGATTGAGGAAGCGCTGACAGATCGAGACCGAGAGCGCCTTCGAGAGGCGGCCCACGCAGCGAAGGGCACAGCCAACAGTATGGCGGCTCTCCCGCTGGGGCGAGCCCTCGAGATGATCGAGGAACAGTCGCAATCTGTAAGGTGGGAGAAGTTGGAGGAGCATCTGACGGTGGCGAAGAAAGAATACGCGCGCGCGAAGGATTTCATCATGAACGACGCACGTGAGGAGGAGTAAAATGGAGCCGGTCGACCTTGGAAAGTACACATTCCTCATTGTGGAAGATCAGAGAATGACTCGTATTCAGATGGTCAACATGATGAAGGTTATGGGCATTTCTGCTGTCTTGACCGCTTCGAATGGCCAAGAGGCTATCGAGACGATGGCGGGGCCGTCGGATATCGCGTGCGTCATTGCTGATATCGAAATGCCGGTCATGCACGGAATAGAAATGCTGAAGCGGATACGCGTCGGGTATGAAGGCGTTGCGCGTAATGTGCCGGTCATCATGACCACTGGGCATAGCGAAAGAGATACGCTCGGTGTGGCGATGGCGCTGGATGTGAGCGCATTTCTCCTGAAACCGGTCAAGATGGAGCCCCTGCGAGACCGCATTCTCCGCGCGATCAGTCTCATAGACAGTAACGAGCAGTGGTTGAAGCCGAGCACGGCGTATGGATGTATCCACGTGAGCGAATCCTTGGAGGATATCCTCGCCGGGAGCGAGGAGGATGCGGCTCCGACGACCCGTGTTGACGATGCGTTGGAGCGACTGGCCGAAAGGCGCGTCATCATGAAAGAAGACAAGAAGAAACAGTGGGAAGAGTGGCAGAAACCGCCAGAGGAACGGGAGTTGGTCTTCATGTGCTCTTTGGGGGATGTGATGTCCGGCTCGGTGCTGGCCAGAGAAGTGCGTGACCGGAGTGGGAGAACATTACTTGCTGCGAATCAGAAGTTGACGCCCAGTATGATTGGCAAACTCAATGACTTGGTGGAAATCGGCGAGCCCGTGCAACTGCTCTGCCTAAAGAGGCCAACCTGAGGCTAGTGCCGGTCGTGCTCCAAACAGGGGGAACCTCACATGGCCCCTTCTGGAGGAGGATCGAGAGCCTATATGGGAAATCCGCACTTAACTCATTGTACAGCACAATGTTTTCGAGCAACGAAACGTTATAACTCGGTCAAGTGCTTCGCTCCACCAGAATACCTCCGATTTATGAGCATTTCCGGAACATCCCACTTGTTGGGGGTGCCAACTGTGCGACAATTGTCAATAGCCGGGTTGATTTGACCCATCCGGAGTCGGGTTGGTTTGACCCACCT
>CAYTDF010000783.1:0-990 GCA_964436365.1 uncultured bacterium
TCGGCTCGGGGGGCAAAGGCGGGTCGGACATTGTCGGCTGCCGGAGCGAGAATATCGTCGCCCTGTGCGACGTCGATTGGAATCGTGCGGCCGGCTCGTTCGACCGGTTTCCAAACGCGAAGCGCTATGTCGATTTTCGGGAGATGCTCGATAGAGAGAAGAGTATCGATGCCGTCACGGTCTCCACACCGGATCACACTCACGCCATTGCCGCGATGGCCGCCATCCAACGCAAGAAACACGTCTACGTACAAAAACCGATGACGCATGACGTCTATGAAGCGCGCAAGCTCACGGCAGCGGCAAGAGAATTCGGCGTCGCCACCCAGATGGGCAACCAGGGCCACTCAGGTGAGGGCGTGCGGAAACTGTGTGAAATGATCTGGTCGGGCGCAATCGGTCCGATACGCACCGCCCATGTCTGGACCAACCGCCCCGATGATTGGCTGCAAGGAGTGCCCGATCCACTCCCCCCGGAACCGGTACCGGAAAACCTGAACTGGGATTTGTGGTTGGGCACGGCTCCCTGGCGTCCCTATAACTCCGGCTATCATCCCTCCGATTGGCGAGGTTGGTGGGATTTCGGATGCGGCGCACTGGGGGACATGGGCTGTCACATCATGGACCCCGTGAACTGGTCGCTGCAGCTCGGGCCACCCAAAAGTGTGGAATGTATCGCTCAAGTGGGGAAGAACGATCAGACCGCGCCGCTTCGCTCGACGACCCGGTACAAATTCCCGGCGCGCAACGGGTTGGCGCCGGTCGAACTCTATTGGTATGACGGCGGAAACCTCCCTAGACGGCCAGAAGGCATCGGCAAGGAGACAAAACTTGGCGATGGCGCAAACGGTTCTCTGCTTATCGGCGACTCCGGGATGATCACTGCGGGTGAATACGGTGGAAATCCACGGCTGTTACCCGATGAGAAGATGCGCGATTACAGTTTCCCCGACCCGATCATTCCCCGGTCCACGGGGCATTACAACGATT
>CAYTDF010000783.1:1000-2797 GCA_964436365.1 uncultured bacterium
GTGCCGTCGTGCTCCAATTTCGATTACGCCGGGCCTTTTACCGAAACGGTACTGCTCGGAAACATCGCCCCTCGATGTGAGGGTGAACTTCTGTGGGACGCGGAAAAGATACGATTCACGAATAGCGACAGAGCCAACCGGTTTATCAAGAGGGAGTATCGCGACAGGCTCCGGTCCGAGACAAAGAGTCAGATCATGCTTCCGCGATGGTCGGATATTCTGGACTGAGGTTCGGGGACGCTTCTAGCCTGAGGGGGCGGTCACTCTGAGCATCCGGTTACCGCCTTTTTGAAACTCGTAGTCGACTCTTTCGATGCCGACCGTATATCCCTTGGCCCGGAGACTGTCGCAGACGGGTGCAACGTGTCTGGATGTCTCCATCGCCAGATCCAACAGCGGGAAAACCCGCACCTCCGCCGCAACCCGGCAGAGTTCCTCAATGGATTGAAGGTGAAAATCCGTCGAGAACTTCTCACTGTAGAGAAACAGAAAATGGGAACAGAGCGCGATGTCGAACGTCCCATTCCCAAACGCCAGGCTGGGCAAAGCTCCTTCCACATAGCGGCCTTCGTCACATCCGAGGGGGTAGTCGGTGAGGAACTCCTCCATGGCCGCCATTCGAATCCGGCCCAATTCCTCCACGGAAGCGATCTGATCCCATACAAACTGGTGCGCGTTCCTGCGGGCTTCATCCATGACCTTCGGGTACGCTTCATCAATGCGCTTTCGGATATCCAAAGCGCTGAACCGATAGATCGGGTCGACCGAGACGACATGCCCCCCCCTGCCGTTCGCCTCGCTGTTGAAACCGGCGGGACCGTCACCGCCTCCCAGGATTCGCTTTCGGGTATCCCGCTCGCTCAGGGCGAACATCGCGACGTATTCGTCAAAAGATCTGCCCCAAGGCACGACATGGTCAAGAGTGAAAGTCATAATTAACTCTCAGAGATTCAGCAAGGTCACATCTGAATCCAGTTATCCACCGGGACAGGCTCGGTGGGCGTGGGGGTCGGCGTGGGCTCGACTTCCACGAAACGTCTCTCGGATGTCTCGACATTGAGATAGCGTAACGGGTAGAAATCCTCGTCCAGCGTATAGACTCGCTCGTCGCCCTCGTAGAAGCTGTCTCCCGTTTCAATCGCTATGCCGTAGGCTTCTCCCAGAGGCGGTTCGAAGAGTACCCAATACACCTCAAACAAGTTGTGATGCTCCGCAGAGTAGATCAGTCTCCAATAATCCGACTGCTGAACCGTTCCCTCGAGAATGTCGACTTCGGCGAAGACGAGATTGGACGGGCCGGTTCCCGCGAGTTCCATTTTCCACCGCTGATGAAGACGAATCGATTGGCCATCCTCAAGCCGCAGGTCGAGAATATAGAGTGGCAATCCTTCGTATGTTTCAGAAGCGAACTGGATCGTGTCGAAGCGCTTTCCGACCTGCATGCGGCCCTGCATGTAGAACTCTCTCGACAGATAGGGCTCTTCCAACAGAACGACTTGGGGAGACGGCACGTCGTCCTGGACCTCAATCGTCGGCAACGTCCAGCGCAACATGAATTCGAGCCCATCGACTTCGAAAGTCTGCTCAAACGTGGCGAGAATGCGATCCGGATTCCCCGGGGTGCGCGTCACGGTCACCTGTCCGTCGCTGAGCGGCACAATATCCAGAAGTTCCGGGCTGTATTGGAATCGGTCGACGATATCCAGAGGGCACTGCCCCGCCACCAAGGGGACGCTGAAGTCACCGGGGATGAAATCGATCCTAGAGAGAAATTCGTATTCCAGGCTGGCCATCCGG
>CAYTDF010000784.1:0-2796 GCA_964436365.1 uncultured bacterium
GCCGTGAGTGTGGAGGATGCCGTGGGCAAGATGAGAAAGAAATACGAGCAGTGGGGTGTGGCTACGACCCTATCGGGTTTGGGGATCGAAGAAGGCGAGTTTGAGACGATCGTCGACAATGTGTCCCGTGAGGGAACGATGGGGGCGCTCAAAGAGCTGACACGCGAGGACCTACTGGCTAATCTGAAGCTTGCGGCCTAATCTCAGCGAAGTTCACGCCCGTCTGTCTCAAGTTCGAGCGTATCACCGGAAACAATGACGGAATCTAGAATTCCATCCCAAAACGGCTTTGGTTCTTCCAGTCAGCCACCGGTCCTGCCGGTTACGGTATCACTAGCCGCCGTGTCGATTGCCGCCACTGCGGTTTTCGTCTGCGTCGATCTCCTTCCGCAGTTCGGATTGGATTTCGCCACATCCTATGGGCTGATGGCGCTCCTTGAGGGAGTCCTGTTCCTGCAGGTGGTCGGCGCATGGGCCATTACCAAGCGACGGCTCTCCCTGGATTGGGTTCTCCTCTTCGCGCTGCTTTACTTTTTTCGTTTGGTCTTTCGCGGCCAGAGCGAAATGCCTTCGATGTGGTGCCTGCGCGTCAGTCAGGTCCATAGTCCCCCGCTCGGATTCATCTGGTATGCCATCGGAATCGTCGGACTTCATCCCCAGGTCCTGAGCCTGTTGCGGGAACGATTCAACCGTCCCGCTCCTCCCGCCCCAACGCGGCGTTGGGTCCAGATAGCGGTTTGCGGCGCGCTCCTTTTGACGCTTTTCTGGGCGCTTCGGTCGACGAATTGGTCGCGTGACGGCGTCGATTGGATTCTCCGCACACAAGAGCCGGTCTGGTATCTCTACATGCGTGAACCGCTGACCATCGGACTCTACCGGGCTCTGTACCTCGCGTTGCAGCCGGTCTTCCGTTTGTCATCGCTCACCGTCATCGCCTTGATCTCTGTCGTGTCGGGAGTCTGGAGCCTCTTCTGGTTTGACCGGTTGTTCCGGGAAGCGTTTCGTGACGGCTTCTCGGTCTTTGTCGGCTGGCTGACGATTGCGGCTTCGGGGGGAATGCTTCTCTTGTTCCTGGGACACATTGAGGTGTATCCGGTTTTCGTAGCCGGTTTGGCGCCATGCCTCTACACGGCCCGAGGCTATATGGCGGGAGAGCGCGGTATTGTCGGTGTCGGGCTCTGTTTCTCCATCTTGTTTCTGCTGCACCTATCAGCGGCGTGGCTCTTGCCTGGGTTTCTGCTGTTGCCGTTCTTACGTTGCGAACGCCGGGCTCCGTGGAAGGACTTGGCGATCTTTGCCGGTCTGTTCGCTGTGGTGCAACTGTCGTTCTGGGGCCTGCTGCTGCAAACCTATTACGGTGGAGATGTGAAGGAGATGGCGGAGCGTATGTACGTGACTTTCTTCGTCGGTTTGGATCGTGCGATGTTCCTGCCCGCCACGGCGATTCTACATCCTCGGCACATTTCGGATCTGCTCAACGAGTATTTCTACCTGAGTCCTTTGGCCGCTTTCCTGCTTCCGTTTGCGCTGTTATCGCTGGTTCGAGCGAGGCAACGGGCCAGTCTGTTTTGGCTGATCCTGTTTGTGGGCTATTTCAGTTACACGATCTGCTGGAATCCGGACCGAGGGTTCCCTGAAGACTGGGACCTCTTCTCTCCGTTGGTGCCGCTCGCGCTCTTCATGCCGCTGCATCTCCTTTCGATTCGGGAGGACGGCCGGGATGTAACCCAACCTACGGAGGGACAATTATCGTTCCGTTGGACAAGCGACAGAGCGGGGTTCGTAGATGTGATCTATCTGGCGGCGGCGGGCACATTGCCATACGTCTGCGCCCAAGTCTGGTACCACCACACGGTTCTGTTTTCGAGAGTGTGACTCACGGCGGCGGCGTCCTACTTACCGCTTGGCTCTTCTTCCGGCTCCTTGACAACGTGTTGGTGTTCGGTCCCCTCAAGCCGCGCGAAACGCTCAACTTGGGAACGAATGATAACGTTTCCGGGGAGCAAGGCTTGCGCGGCATCCAGGAAATCCTTGGCCTGTTCGAGGTCCCCGTCCAAGCCGTATAACACGCCCGCCAGAAAACGGCCCCGCGCGTCCCGTGCATAGCATTCGACGCGAGACACAAGGAACTGCATCTGCCGTCTGAACTGACCTTCTATCGGATAATACTCGCGGATCGGGTTGGCAATGATGTCTGTCGCCTCGGGCCACGCATAAAGCGCTTCGTGCATGGCTTCCGCGGCCAAATCGAACTCGGTCTGCGCAAACCGCGAAAGAGCGATTCCCCACAGCGCCACGGGATTGCCCGGCTGCCGACGGAGTCCCTCCCGGTAAGCATTCGCCGCCTTCTCGTAGTTACCCTTGGCGAAGTTCCTGTCCCCCTCGGTCATAACATCATGGTAGAGAAGCGCTCGGAGACGGCGCTCTTCTTTGCTGATCTTGGGCGTCTTCTTGCGGGTGGCGGTTGCGGAACGGATCGCGGGTTTCGCTCGCTTGTGAACGGGAGCCGGAGGGATAACCAGCGCGCCTTTTTCGGGAATCGTTCGAGTTCCCTCCAATCCGATACCGACTCTGGTGGTTGTCTTACCGTCGTGCAGAGTGTTATGCGGACGCCAACCGAGATCGTATTTGGTGGAGCCTCTCTTCGAGGGAAACTCTCTTTGTCCGTACCTCGGATGTCTCCCACGGCGTCCATCGTTGCCCGCGCCGGAGTAGATACCGCCCGCGCCGGATAGCATGATACTGTTTTGGCATATGAGCCTCGCTTTTGGCCTGTGGTGGTTTGCGGGGGCCATT
>CAYTDF010000785.1:0-233 GCA_964436365.1 uncultured bacterium
CAAAGACCAGTGTTTGACCGACGGCGGGAGCGCTAGACGCCGTAGGAAGTTGCCCAGGTCATAAGCCAGCGCGAATGGGAGCGGTGGGTTACTCGTAATCCGGGCCTTCGGAGACACGGCTCTGGTCCGTTCGCTTGTGACGGAATCGAAACCCCCGGTGAATGGAACTGTGGATTGTCCCGGGTGTCGCGTAGATCCACCCGTTCGGCCCGACATTCGACGCGTGCTTGGGG
>CAYTDF010000785.1:243-1482 GCA_964436365.1 uncultured bacterium
ACGTGCATCCTCGCCGCTCGGCACCGGCGGAAATGTCAGCGCACGCCACCAACGCTCCCCCATATCCGCACTCGCGTAGAGTCTCGGAGACTGCATCTGGCCGCTTGGCATTGGAACCAGGCCGTAGGGTAAGTACTGGAAAAGAAGCAACTGCGGTTCATCGAGATAATGCCCCCAGAACCAGTTTCCTTTGTCAGCCCAAGGGACCGGCGCACCGGGAAGCGCGTCCATGCTAGTGGAGGTCCAGAAGGGTTCGGTCGGGAGAAGCAAGTCTTCCTGTTTGTCCCAGCGGACGACCTTCTTATAGGCGCGGTTCGTGTCCTGTCCCAGAAACAGGAAATCCGGCGTGAAGGCTACCGCCGTGTATTGAGCGTCGACACCCCACTCCAACGTCTGCCACGATCCAGGGTCTCCGTTTTCCGTGGAACAGACGAAGCGGCCGTCCTCACCGTCGCCAATCGCGGCGTAGACGTCACCGGTGTAAGGATCGACATCCACGAAATGAACGTGATTGAGCTTCGTTGAAGGATTTACGATCGGGTTTCGATAGACAATCTGAAAGAGTTCGCCGTCGTTACCGTGATTCTCGCGACGCCAGACATTCCCTGTCCAACGCGGGTCATCGGGATGCGTCGAGTTCGCAGTGTATTCGCCGATAAAGACGTTTCCATCGCGGTCCTCGGCGAAACGCCAGGCAACGCCAACCGGCCATTCGAAGTCGAGCGTTTCCGACCACGTCACGCCGTTGTCTCGGCTCTCCAAAACGTGTCCGTGCGCACCAAACGCAGTCACAACGTCTTCCGAGTTCCAGGGGCTGGCATAGATGTTCCGCTGTGAGTCCACGAATACGCCGAAGACGACAGAGCGAAATGGCTGCCTACCCAGAGGCGGGTAGATTTGTCGCCAACTCCGGGCGTCGTCGACGCTCTCCAAGAGATAGCCTCCCTCGGTCCCCACAACGATGCGTACACCATACGGCGATCCAGGGTCGGCACCGACATGAGCGCTGCTGGCCACGTGGGGGCGGCCAAGAGGATCGACGCCAAAATCCAAATCTTCAACTTCAAGCTCATATCCAGGCAGAGACCTATCGAGAATGAGAGCGTACTTCCCCGGTTGAGGCCCGGTCGTCGATACACCGATTCGATATTCGCGGTCCGATCGTAGAGAGAGGTTCTGGATGCGCGCGATATGCGTGTTCGCCAGACTCGGCGCAACTCGGTCGACCTCGATCCAAGC
>CAYTDF010000785.1:1492-2793 GCA_964436365.1 uncultured bacterium
TCAGGAGTGGCGAACGAAGGTACTGCGTCTCGACAGCGTCATGTTGGGTGATGTGACCGTAGAGGGCGATGCTGACTCGCTCGCCCGGCGCATGATCCGGGAGGCGATAATAGTCGATCTCATCCCGGCCGAACAACTCGCCAAGCCGTATTTCACCGATGGAGACGGCCTCTTGGGAAGTCGCAGGCACAACCCACGTACAGAACCAGCACACAGATACAAGAAACCACGGATTCCATCGCCGAACCGTCCCACTCACGTTTATCCCCTACCTCAAGTACAAGCGTTGACGCGAAGCAGTGTATCAGAGTTCGATCGTAACGAGAGATAGGAGACGCTCGACACGCATCACGTGGATAAAGCGCACTCTTCAGGCTTGAACGTTCACCCAGGTAAGGTAACGTGAGGAACAGGAGCGAATAACAAACAATGGCCGGTGAACCTCGTCTGAATCTGCGTGAACGGGATCTGTACACCTCGGTCTACGGCCCTGTCCCGTCCTGGCGGGTGGGGGCGTCACTGGGGATCGACCTCATCTGCGAAACCTCGATCTGTTCGTTCAGCTGCATCTACTGCCAGCTGGGCGACATCGTCGAGATGACCGCCCAGCGGCGCGAATACGTACCGACGGCGAAAGTGTTGAAGGACCTGGAAAATAGCGCGTGGCGCGAAGCCGATGTGATCACGTTTTCGGGGAGCGGAGAGCCGACGCTGGCCACAAACATGGGTGAAGTGAACGAGGCGGTGAAGAAACGCACCGGCGTACCCACGCTGCTGCTGACCAATGGCACGTTGCTGCACGATCCCAATGTGCGAGAGGAGACGCGGGCGGTCGATCAAGTCTATATCAAACTGGACGCGGCGACGCCTGAGACATTCAACCGCGTCAACCGGCCGGCCCAAGGCGTCACCCTGGAGAATGTCGTCGAGGGTGCGAAAGCCTTTCGCGAGATCTTCACAGGCCACCTGGGGCTTCAGTGTATGTTCATGCCCAGCAATCTCGCGGAGGCGGAGAGCATCGCGGAAATCGCCAAAGCGATCGGCCCCGACGAGATTCAACTGAATACACCGAAACGTCCCTACCCCGACGCCTGGTACCTGGCTTCGCGCGGCAGCCACGAGATTCAAGAGTACCCGGCGCGCTCGCTCAAAACGATCTCCAAAACCGAAGCCGAGCAACTGGAGCGGACCATCGCCCGCATCACACAGATTCCGGTAGTGTCGGTCTACGCTTCGTGAGGATCGCGTAAGAATGAAAACCCCCGAGCCCGATTCGCGTACGGATTCGCGCACAGCGTCGA
>CAYTDF010000786.1:0-2793 GCA_964436365.1 uncultured bacterium
ACAGCCAAAATAGTAAAATGCGACAATACGGCCTAAGTGCAGCAAAGTCAATCTCCAAGAAAGCGGTCCCATTCGCGCCTGACAGCTACAGGATCACCCGCCCCCGGACGATTGGGACGGTGTGTGGAGGATGCAGAAGAAGTAGAGTCGCCATACGCGACGGCACGGCGCCATGGACATGGCAAAACTAGAGCCAGTGTGATACCTTTCCGTGCTTCTATTTGATACACCCAATGCTGCATTCGGGAAGATATCTTGAGTAACCGTGTGAGAGTAAACCGTCCGTTCGGGCCGTGGGTCGCCTCAACCGCCATCGACCAGCATGCGCGGCTGCGCTTGTTCTGTCTTCCGTATGCCGGTGGGGCGGCGTCGATTTACCGTACTTGGGAGAGCGGCCTGCCAGACGACGTGCAAGTCTGTCCGATTCAACTCCCGGGCCGTGAAGAGCGAATGGCGGAAGCACCCGTCTCGCGCATACGCGAAGTCGCGAACCTCCTCGCCACGGAACTTCAGCCTCACCTGGGCGTGCCCTTTGCGCTGTTTGGGCACAGCATGGGCACGCTGATTGTATTCGAACTGGCGCGAGCGCTTCGTGGGATTGGCGCGCCGACTCCGGTTCATCTGTTCCTCTCCGCGTACCGGGCGCCGCAGATTCCACGCACCAAGCCGCCCATTCACAATCTTCCCCAGGCGGAGTTCCTCGACGAACTGCGTCGCTTACAGGGCATGCCGAAGGAGGTGTTGGACGACGCAGAACTGATGGAATTCGTTTTGCCGCTCATCCGTTCGGATTTCGAGGCGATTGAGACGTACGAATATGTTGAAGAGGCGCCGTTCGACGTTCCGCTAAGCGTATTTGGCGGGGAAGACGATTCTGATTTCTCCTATGATGAACTCGAAGCCTGGCGGAAGCAGACACAGGGTGTGATGACCTTGCGTATGTTTCCAGGGAATCATTTCTTTATTCACGCCATGCGCGAACCTTTGCTGCAAGCGATCGCACAAGATCTGAGAGATTTCCTCCGGTATTGAATGCTTCGCATACGTGCCGAACGATGGACCGCATTCAAGGTTCGCGTATGGAAGCACAAATGAACACGTATCATGGAAAAAGCGGCCGCAACCTGGGAGCCCGGACCCCGTGACCCCGCCTTGCAGGCGGACTGCGTCGACGTATGGAGAATAGATTTGGACGGTACGTCCGAAGAGGTCGAACGCCAGCGAGAACGTTTATGCCCGGAAGAACTCGAACGCGCACGGCGCTTCCATTTCTCACGGCACCGGACGCGGTACGTTATTGCGCACGGGGCTTTACGCGGCATATTGAGCCGGTACGTACAGATCGCGCCGAGCGAGGTTCGATTTCGGCATAACGCACACGGTAAGCCGTTTCTCGCAACCGGTTCCATCCAGTTCAATCTCACGCACAGTCACGACTTGGCTCTCGTCGCCGTGACGTCCAACCGGAAGATCGGCGTCGATGTGGAGTGGATTCGGCAAGACATTGAGTACGAGCAGATCGCAAGACGGTTCTTCTCGCCAATTGAAGCCGAGCGGCTGAACCGCTGCCCCGAGAGCGAACGGCCAAGCGCATTCTTCCATTGCTGGACCCGAAAGGAAGCCTGGATTAAGGCCAAGGGGCAGGGATTTTCGATCCCATTGGATCGCTTTCACGTTTCGGTGGATCCACAGCTAGAGAATATTGCCCTGACCGTGGATCAAGATGAAGAATCCGATACGCAGTGGATGTTATGCAGATTGGCACCCCACGACGCCTATGCCGCAACCGTAGCCGTGGAAGGCATGGAAATGCGATTGAGGCTATGGGACTATGCAGAAGTGGAGCCCGTTCTCCGTTAGGGAGCGAGCGCCGTCAACGAACGCTCTTCCCCTTAATAACCCTGCGGCAGTCTGGTGCGTCGCAACTGCAATTGAAGTGGGAAAACAGCCGCTCTTCTGTGACTTCGTAGTCGATTGAAATTACATCGCCGGGCCGGATTGGCCTGCAGGCGATGAACTTCAAGTTTTTCAAATCGACAACCATGTTCGGGTCGCAGTGATGGAGCACTTTGCCCATGAAGTAGGGGTCGTGGATATGCCGCCCGGGGCCGAGTTGTAGTGTGGATATGCTGACTTCTGGAACGAGAAAGCCCGTGAAGGCGGCCACGGTTTCGCGGGGTTCGAAGGATGTCAGTGAAACGAGGCCTTCTCCCTGTCCGCCGGGAACTGTGCGTATTTCAAATCGCGTGGTGTCCGGCTCGAACGGGAAGGGTGGGACTACGTTGGGATAGAATCTCATCTGCGCAGGAGTACGTCGTGCTCGATATGCGCCGGGGCGAAGCAGTCCATGACGAAGGTCAGGACATCTTGCGCGGTGAAGTCTTTGCAGCTGAACACGTCCAAGTAAAGATCTCGCGCCCCGTCGTTGGTGTGGACGGTGATCGCGCTCGTTTCGATCAACTGTACGCCGGATAGACCAATCTCAATTCCTTCGCCGAAACGCTCGACAGCGGGTTCGCCGAACGGCGTCATATCAATCTTCCGTGTGAGTTCTTTCAGAAATCTTGATACCTCTTCTCTGGACAAAATCGCGTCGTTACACGACTTCGCTGACGCGATTAGGTGCTTTCCGTAGTATCGTTCTCCGTCAGCGACGATTCGCCGGTACTCTTCCATTGTTACCGCCTGTTCTGTCGGTCCCGCTGTATATACCTTGATTGTATTCGTCGGCGACGGGCGAAGGAGTCAATCCCATTTCTAGTTGATTTTAGGCGGCTCCTTCTGTCTTCATTT
>CAYTDF010000787.1:0-2781 GCA_964436365.1 uncultured bacterium
TGATAGAGGGCCGTTCGCTTGTGATCCGCCTCGCGCAGACGGCCCACCACGTACGTCGATGTCGCGCAGATCAAGAGGAGAATCACCACGATGCTGACGGCGAGAAAGATGAGCAGGTTGCGCCGGAGAGCGAACCAACTCTGACGGATCACAGCGGCGTCGGTGATGAGCATGAAAAGAAAGGGGGATTCCTGGATGTATGAATAAGCCAGGATGTAGGTCTTCCCATCCGGAGCGGTCTGTTCGAGAATCTTCGTCGATTCGGAGTGGGCGGGAACCGGTAACGTGCAGGTGTTCATAACTGCCCCCCAAATGTGCGAGGGGGTTTGGAGCACGCCGTCACGATTGATGATAAACGCGTCGCTCGCGTGCTCCAACGACAACGAACGAATTTGTTTGTGCAACATATCCATATCGATTGTGGTGCGTAGTACGAGAGTGTTTCCGTTGTCGTCTTCGTGTTTGACCGCAATGACGAAATGAGGCATGTGGCGATACCCGGAGAACATGTCGCTGACGTAGACGCCGCGCACATCGACCTCATGGAACCAGGCTTGGTCCGCGTAGTTCATCCCGAGGAGCGCGTACGGCCCTTCATAGGTTCGCTGCTTGCCGTTGGAATCGATCAGGCCGATGTCGATGAAGTCGCCGAATGACTGTTTGAGCGAGCGGAAGATGCTCCGCAGGGCTTCCGGTGTGGCGAGTTCTTCAAACGAACGCTCTCGCACGATGTAGTTTAAGGCGGCGCGCCGTTCTTCCAAGAAAAACTCGAGCGCGCGTTTCGTGTTCGAGGCAACGTGGTGCAACGGCTGCGTCACCTCTTGCCCGAGAACGTGCTGGTACTGGTAATAGTTGACCACGGTCATGGCAATCAGGGGCACGATGCAAAACAGCGCTTGAAGCAAGACAGCCGTGCGCCAAAAACGACGGTACCGGAACGAGTACTGCGTGTCCCGCACGTCCTGTTGTGGCGAACCGACAGCCAATTCACGAAGAAATTGGCCTATAGGAGTCATCACATCTCCCGCCCTATTGAAGAAATGTTAGGTATCACGTTCCGCCTCGCCTGCGCGCTCGCCCTTCTTTTTTGCGTAGGCTGCTTTCATGGTCTCGGCCAGTTTGTCGATTTCCGTTGGTTTTTGAAGGTAGGCAAATGCTCCCAACTCCCGCGCCAACGCCTCGTCTTTCGTCGAGCCATGGCCGGTCAGGATAATGACCTCGACGTTGGGATGATCTTTTTTTAGGCGGCGAAGAACATCAATGCCGGGAATCCCGGGCATCATCAAGTCCAGAACGATCACGTCCGGTTCTTCGTCCTGAACCAGCGAGAGCGCTTGCTCACCATTGTAGACCACGTGCGACGGCATGTCCCTCACTTGCAGCCGCTCCGATAATGTAAGCACGTATTCTTGTTCGTCGTCCACGAGAAGAATCTTGGGATGAACGTCGAAATTGTACTTTTGGAACGAAGACAGATTCGATTCGGATTCGTCCGGGATATCCACCTGTTTAACGCCCGGGACAGAGCCAGCCGTCTCCTGTAGTTGCTTTTGCAGGTGCTTCAAACGCCAGGTGAATTGCTTGATGGGGATGGTCACAACGCCATCCCGGCAAGAGACTTCGAAGTCGTACCCTTTTTCCACAAGCCGAAGTGATATCTGGGCCGCTGTCAAGAAATCGTCCGTCGTCCGGTCCTTTTTGTCTGCCGATTGCCGTTCGATTTTCTCCGCATTTTCGCAGATCATGGCAACCGCTTCGTCTACGGTCATTGTGTGAGTGGGGATCTTGATGTCGTACAGTCTCTTGTCCCACGGACCGCAGTCGAAGAGGTATTGCGTCCATTGGCACCGTTCCAGGTCGTCTCGTTCGATGGACTCTGCAGCCTGCTGTTCCGACAGTCCCTCGTGTTGCGTGGCTCGCTCGACTCGGTATTCGTGGTCGGCCACGATGCAGACGCGAAGAACGTGGCGTAGTGTGCTGGACAGAAGGTGTCCGGCGTAGCCGCTGTACACAATGTTACCTTTTCGGAGGTACTCGGACAGCGTGGCCTTGATGTACGCGACCGCGTGTTCTCTCTCTCTAGTGATGGTGTTGAACCATGATGGAGGGCCGGTCATGGCTCGGGCCAGTTTCTCGGGAGCCAAGTCGAAAACGCGCGAAGCTTCCTCAACCAACTCGTTCTCGATCTGTTCGTATCCTAACTTTAGGGCAACCTGGTCGGCGATTTCATTGCCGTGGCAAAAGGAACCGCTGAAGAATGTGATAAACGACATGGCAACACTCCCAAGCCTGCGCTATAGACTCTCATCAATTATAACACACTGTCCCGCCCGCTGAGAATTCCGGAACGACGGGCTTATGATGCCTCGCCACTGCAAATTCGCTCGTATGCACACGGTAGAGCCGGTGGATCGAGGCCCCGTTGTCTCCCCCCGGCGAAGGGCAAGACCTTTCCCGCGCGGCGTCCGTTTTTGCGTTGTTGGATAGGGCCATCAGAATCCGTATCCATTCTCATCGCCAGGTTCCGTCCTGGTGCACGCTTCAAGAAGTGGACACACTCGCTCTGTTGTTCCGGCGTGCGTCGTGGAGTGGATCGCCTGAACGGCCTGTCGCATGTTTCGATACATGTTCTCCTGGCCAATCTTGGCGCTCAACCCTGTCCGGTCCATGATTTCGTGAATGGCCTCATTCAACCCGCTGTACGAGACCCCATATCCCGCGGAGTGCAGCCTATCTACGATTGAGGCGAGCTTTTCCTCGCCCGATGCGTCCATGTGGCTG
>CAYTDF010000788.1:0-2778 GCA_964436365.1 uncultured bacterium
GTCGTGGCGTAGGGTGAGGGTTTGGCCCTGCCCGCCGAAGATCACTTCTTGATGGGCCAGGAGCCCTTGTAAGCGAACGCTGTGAATGGGCGTGTCGCCGATCACCTGGCCCCGGGCTTCGTCTTGGGGATGGACCGGATGGGCTTCCGCACCCGCTGTCTTGCGGGCCGCGTCGATCATCTCGGCGGTCTTGACCGCGGTTCCCGAAGGGGAGTCGGCTTTTTTGTCGTGGTGCAACTCGATGATTTCGGCCGCGGGCATGTGCGGCGCGGCGAACTCAGAGAGTTTCATCAGCAGAAGCGCGCCGACGGAGAAGTTCGGGGCGATCAAGAGTGCGGGTTTGCGGCCCTTGCAGCTCTCTTCCAGTTTCGCGATCTGCTCCGGGGTGAATCCGGTGGTACCGATCACGCCCGCCGCTCCGCTCTCGAGGATGGTCTGGACCATCTCGTAGGCGACTTTGGGGGTGGTGAAATCGACCACGACTTGTGCGCTACTCTCCTTGATGGATTGCGCTAGGTTGTCGTCCAGGTCGATCTGCGCGACCAACTCCAGGTCTGCCTCAGCTTGGATGGCGCGCACGGTTTCTTGGCCCATACGGCCCTTGGCTCCGTTCACGAGTACACGAATTCCGCTCATGGTTTCTCCGATACCTTTCTTCTCTTAGCGAACTGCGGTTTCAAAGGACTGTTGTACCGGCGCGGACCCCAAGCGGGAACGGAGACCCCGGTTCTGCACGCCGTAATGAAATCGGCCCCAGCGCCCGGGAAATACCGGAGACTGGGGCCGTCGAAAAGCCACATAGTGGCACCCGAAAGGTGCTTGTCGCGCGTTCTAGTACAGAGACCAGTGGCCAACCGATGATGATGCCACGGGATCGCCCAGCGAGGGACGCTCGGGCAGAGTGTCACCCACTCCGACCCGTCCAGTCAACGTGTCGATCTGGAAGGTGTAGAAGCCCGGGGCGTAGCTGAACTGGGATGTCGAATTATTGCCCTCCCGCGTGATTCCGTCGATTGGACCGCCGAACTGCAGGAACCACTGGCCGTCATCGTAACCCGCACGCATCCCCACGGCCTTCAGGTCGCGGTTCTCGTTGGTGGCGGTGGTTTCCAGCCGGGCGGCATAGACGCTGTCACCGGCCGCCACGTCGCCGTCGGCCGGATCGCCGTCGTCATAGGCCTCGACGGTCGAGTCCTCCGGTGCCCAGTCGTCGCCAGCGCCGAAATCGACCATCCAGTTGCCGACCGGCTGCACGTAGTCCCACTCGTTGAGCGCTTCTTTTGTCACGGCATCCACGACCAGAACGAAGTGGCTCTGGGGATAGTAAGGATCGCTGTGCGTGGTGGGATCGAAAATGACCAAGACGTCCTGATTGTCGGAGTCTGTGGTGAACGGATAGTTATTAGAGTCCGGATGCTGCGCGCCCGCCTGATCGCGGACACGGACCTGATGCTCACCTGCGGTGGCAATGGTGAAGACCTTGCTGAAACTCCCGTCGGGCTAGGCGCTCAACTTTTCCACATCGGTGAAGACCTCGCCCCAATCCTCGGAGTGGGCGAACCACGGTGGGCCGGGAATGGGGTTGTAATCCTCACTAAAAGCGCCCGTGCGGGCTGTGTTGCCATCGAGTTTGATCACGACGACGTTGGAGGCATCGCCCACAACGAACTCGATGTTGCCGCCGCCATTCTTGACGTATCCGAGATTTCCGAACTTGGCGAAGTCCCAGTTTTCGTAGTTGAGCGTGCCCTTGCCGCCGTAGGTGCCGGGATTCAACCCAGTGGCCGATCCGGTGTAGACACCGTCGTTGGCCATGTCGTCCGGGGCGACGCCGTCATCCTTCAAAACGATCTGTCCCGCGGGATCGTCCGGGGACCAGTCGTTCTCGGTTCCGCTCAGCTCGCTCTGGAAGGAGCCGACCATCGAGACACTGCTCGCGTTCTGGATAGCTTGCAGGAGGGATGTCGAATAGACGATGCCGTCCTCGTTGTTGTCCTTCACGTCGGGGAGAAAACCGTCGTCCTTGAGAACCGCGTCGAGGTAGAACGCCACGACCCCGTTCGAAGGCACAAACGTCGTAAGGTTTTCGCTGGGCACATTCACCGGATCCCATCCCGGGCTGGCGACTTTCCATTCCAACAGATCGCCCGAGCCATATCCGGAAACGACGCAGGTCCACAGGCCATCGTCGGCGACCGCGTCACCGTTCGTGGCTCCGTCATCGTACAACCGCAACCCTTCGACCGTGCCATCGGGGGCCATTGCATCACCGGGGCTCCATCCGGGGTTGGTGAATCCACCGACCACGTATATGGCGACACCCTGGTATGTGTCGGCTGCATTCGCGGAAAGCCCGATCAGGCCGATCGAGACTGCGGCGAGTAAAATTAGGTACTTTTTCATTTTGTCTCCTCCGTCAAACAGGACCGGGAATACTCGATCCTTGGATGTGTTCCTACCTGATAACAATACTCCCGCATGGCTACACGCCGAAGGCTGCATCTGGCCGATGGGTTCTCTCCGATCCGCCCTTGGCCTGTCGTGGCTCGAAATCCGGACTATCCTGTGCATGGCATGACTTCCACGATTCGAGCATATCTCGCGGTTCTTCTGAGAGCTGTTTCCGGTTGGAGAAGACTGTTGCTAGACGCTCTCGATGCGCTACCGGGGTGGCTCCGGCATCCGCGTTCGTGGTGTGGCGTGTGGTTATTGCTGTGTCTCTGTTGCGCGCCCTGGTGGGCGTTGGGCGCATGGTACCGCTTGGCCGCTTTTGGGGCG
>CAYTDF010000789.1:0-2776 GCA_964436365.1 uncultured bacterium
TGTCCGTTATCTGGCCGATGGCAGCACTAGAGGAGAAGATTGAGACCATGAAACGTAGCGCGTTCACCCTTATCGAACTGCTGATTGTTGTGGCCATTATTGGGATTCTCGCGGCGATTGCGGTGCCGAATTTCCTCAACGCCCAGAGCCGTGCCAAGGTGGCCCGGACCTACGCCGATATGAAGATTCTGATCAATGCGACGAATGCTTATGCGATCGACAACAACAATCGCTACCCACCCGATTTTAACTGTGGTTCGCCCCCCGCTCCCAAAGAGTCGTGTACGTATAATTTATTGACGACACCGATCTCGTATGTCTCGAGCATTCCTCACGATGTCTGGATCCCTCCGGCGCAAAAGGAGGAACTTGGGTGGGCGCACCACTACTATGAATATTGGGGGAAATACACCAAGGGGCCATACCGTATCCGTAAGTTCACCGAAAACGGCTTTTTCTATTTAATGCGTAGCATAGGGCCTGACCTACAACCGCAACTCGCGAGCGATGCGCTGTTTTGGATTTATGGAGGCAGTACCCGACTCTCCTACGCCACATCCAACGGGATCAGATCCAAGGGTGATTTCATCGCGACCAACCTGGGATTCAATGAATAACGTCTGTGGCTTCGGAAACGGCACAGGTGATCGCCAACAACGTGCAAACCAGCCCGCGCCGCCCCTGGGATACGGCCCGGAAGAATCCGGTTCCGCCTTATCCGGGCGCGTACAAATCGCCGATCAAATACGTTGTTTTTATCACCAAGGAGAACCGTACCTACGATCAGGTCTACGGTGAGTTGGAAGGCGGCCGGGGGGAACCGTCTCTCGCCGACTACGGGTTTGGCCGTACCGTTCGCTCCGAGGATCGTCCCGGTGAGGTTGTCGAGAATGTGAATGTGATGCCGAACCATCAATTCTTGGCGCGGCGTTTCGCGGCGACGGATAACTTCTACTGCGATTCCGATCACTCCGCCGACGGCCACCGGTGGTTGGTGGGTGTCTATCCCGGGGCTTGGACCGAAACCAGCACGTCGGCCTCGTATGGTGGCCAGCGCAGCCACAAGACGCTCTCCAGCGCTCCGGGCCGACGCGGTGGGACCGGCGCTTCGGGCGCGATCTATCCCGAAGATTACCTCGAGGCGGGTTCGATCTGGGAGCATCTCGACCGCCACGGCGTCTCGTTCTTCAACTTCGGATTGGGGTTCGAATTCGCGGGCGCTTTGGAGATCGCGGCCTACAAGTACACCGGCGTGCGGATCCCGATCAACTATCCGCTACCCAGTCCGCTGTTTGGCCGTACGTCGCGGATCTTCCCTACCTACAACACGAATATTCCCGATCAGTTTCGCGTGGAAATGTTCGAGCGGGAACTCGAGGAACGCTGGCTTTCCGGTTCGGAACCCTTTCCACGGGTCATCACGATGATGCTGCCTAACGATCACGGCGACAAAGAGAAACCGGAGTCCGGCTTTCCGTTCCGGGAATCGTATATGGCCGACAACGACTTGGCGCTGGGGCGGGTTATCGAACGCTTGAGCCGCACCAAGTATTGGAAAGAGATGGCGATTATCGTGACCGAGGACGACGCCCAGAACGGCCGGGATCACATCGATTCGCACCGCAGTCTCTGTCTTGTCGTCAGTCCTTACGCCAAGTTCGGGCATCTCTCGCACGTGCACACGTCGATCGCTTCGATTATCAAGACCATCGGCCTCATTCAGGGCATTCCGTACCTCAATCAATACGATGCCGCGGCGAGCGATCTCTCGGATATGTTCCAGGCCACGCCAAACTTCGCGCCGTACGACGCGGTTCCGGTCAACGTTTCGATCTTCGATCCGCAGCGCGCACTGGACCCAATGGACGCGGAGTTCAATTGGGAAACCGCCAACGAATTCCCAACGCTCGACCATCCCAACGAAATGCGTGCGTGGATGCGCCGGGACGCCGCAAAGAGAGCGAACCGAGACGGGGAACGGGGAGCGGACCCGAACGCGGTCCGTTCCGACCGGCATCTGCCCGAGTGATCGAACGGGTGTGCTAGGCGTCCGGTGCAGAGAGCTCGTGTCTGAGTCGACCGGCTCTGCGCGGAGTTTGACATCTCGGACAAGCGGGAGTACGGTCAGAGAGGGCTCGGGGAAACGCCGAGTTCCGGTTACACCATCGAATCGGCGAGGGATGAGCGGCGGTCCACCACCGACCCGAAAACAACACCATGGGTAGGAACCTTCACCCGACGTATCGTCTACGATTGCCGGTCCGGCCTCTTCTTTTTTTCGCGGGGCTCTTGACCTTGCTATGCACCCGCGTGGCTTTCTCTGCATCCGGAAGTTTTGCCGACGAAACGCTGTCCTTCTGGATGAGCCTCTGGTTCAGGCTGGCGGTGCTGGCCGGTGGGGTTGCCATGCTGGGCGGACTCCATGCGCTACGGCTGCGGCATATCCGGCGTGAGAACATACGACTGGAAACGGAAGTCGCCGCACGGACGGAGGAATTGCGGTATCTGGCGGTGACGGACGAACTGACCGGCGTCGCCAACCGGCGGTATTTCTATGAGGTGTATGAAAAGGAGTTTCAGCGTGCGGTGCGCGAAAAGACGTTCTTGAGCGTCATCATGCTGGACGTCGACGATTTCGAATCGTTCAACGATACGTTCGGCCACACGGCGGGTGACGAATGCTTGAGAAAGGTCGCTGGACGGCTGAGTCGGTGTGCGAAACGCTCGGGTGATGTGATCGCTCGGTACGGTGGGGAGGAATTCGTCATGCTTCTCC
>CAYTDF010000790.1:0-2776 GCA_964436365.1 uncultured bacterium
TACGTCCAAAGGATGCGCGAAGCAGCATTCGAACGTGCAGAGACGGACCACGACGTTGTCACGGGGGCGCTCTGTCTTGCAGGGTGTGCGCGTGTAGTGATAGGCCAAGGTCCCGATCGTCTTGTCTGGAAATTCGGCTTCGACCGCTTCGGCGACGCGGTTGGCGAACCACAGGACGGGGCCGGATTGGCTCCCCTCACGATCCACAATGGTCTGGCATGGCTCGCACTCGCAGGGACCGGCGCAGTCGTTCTGTGAAACCGAGTAGATGGAGTACTGGGGATTCTCTCGCATAAACGCTCGAAGACGCTGGGTGAAGAGCTTCAAAACGTCGGGGTTGGTCAGACACAACTGTGCCTCTTTAGAAACGCGTTGACCGTCGATCAGGCTGTAATACTCCGGGTGTTCCGCAAAGAGCTCGGAAGGAGGCATCAACTTGGAGTAGGTGTGCACACCCCAATAGCGCTCCGCGCCTCCAGGGACGTCGAGGTCACGCGAGGTTCCGTTCAGCCGGTTACGGGCCAACCAGATCGGATCGAACGCGTGGTAATAATAGTCGTCACGGACCTGTAGCGAAGGGCCTTCCGAGACGCGAAGATGTGTGAAGACGTAGCGGCTCTTCTTGGGGACAGAGGTCACCTTGGGTGTATACCAACGGACACCGAACTCGCGGTCGAGAAAGGTCATGACCCCATACATCGTTCCCCGTTGTTTTCCACCCCAAATCAAAACTGTCGGTCCGATGTTGCGATAGGTGAAGGATTCATCCAGTCTGTCGGGTGGGGGCGCCTCGTCGCCGAGAATCTCGCGGGTGCGCTGAGTCCAACCGAGCAGAATCGAGGGGCCCGACGACGTGGAGTCCGGAGAGAGGGGTTCTCGGATAATGGGAAAGTCAGCGCCGCTCACCTGACGCAACCAGTGCCGAAGCTCATGGGCCGACCAGACTTCGGAATCGGATGCGTCTTCGGCCAGTACGATCCTATAGTCGGTACGGCCGCGATCGAAGAAGAGATACTCGGAACGGACTCCGGCCATGAAGGGGAACTTCAGTGTTCCCTTATTGCCTGCGGTCAGATCGAGGTGCAAGGTGAGGATGTACTCTTCGTATTCGGAACCGGGTACACGTAGCGTCAGTTCCCTTTCGCCCTTCCATTCCGTACTCCAGATCACTTGCTCGGGATCCCGAGGAGACGACACCTCCACACGACACGCTTGAATGTACTTGCCCAGGAGTTGCGCGGCTCGCTTGGCCTGGAGGATGGCCAGACCGTCCTCACGCCTAACCACGCGAAATAAGCGTCTCCGCTCGTTCACCAATCGTTGACTGTCGAACGGCAGCAACCGGCAGGCGAAGCCCCACACGCCGGAACGTTCTTCGATCTTGGCCAGAAGCCGATTGCGGCCCTGACGAAGAATGATGGGGAGAAGATCGCTGTCGGCGCGAAGGCGACGGCCTTTTGGGCGATCCCAGATCGTCTCGCCATTCAGCCACAGTCTTCCGCCATCGTTACTACCCAGTCCCAGAAAACAGACCTGTGCGCACGAGGACTCGATTTCACAGTACGCATAAGCCAGCTGTTCGTTGTCGGTAGAGACCGCGCGGTCGAGGTCGATGAAAAGCTCAGGCTCATCGTGTCGGAACCATCGTACGCTCCCGCCGGGAAACTTGACCGTCTGTCCCTCTTTGATCGCCGGATTCGCTTCTCCTCCGAACGGCTTGAGAAAGTCGACCTCAAACTGGGCTAGGTGTTTGGAATTGGGTGATGCGCCTAGGGGGTTGGGGATCGGGCCGCACAAGAGCCACGAGCGTATGAACGCTGGGGTCTCTCGTTCATCGAGGGTCTCGGATTTCAGTTCGTCGACATGGAAAACAGGGACTTCAGAGAACAGTGTTGGTGTAAAGAAGCACACGAAAGCTACGGACAGCAACAGGACACGCATCGACGATCACCCTCACCAGCGACACTCCGATTGTGTCGGTACACAAAGAAAGAAACGCTTTCGACCTAACATCGAAGCGTCACAAGACCACAAGTAGCGCGAAATCATGTTGATGAATAACAAACTAGTCTTGCAGGTTTTCTGTGTCAACCTGAACACATTCACCGCTACGAGAGAGATTATATGGAGAGTTGTCTAAGGTGGATTTCCTGCGCAGAGACCTGGTAAGAATATTCGGTATAAGGACGGACTTGCATGTCTACGTGTCTATACCTATGAACTGTTGTCAGCTGGATAAATCACTTCCGGCAAGACGATTACACGCGCCTTCTCTTCACCCTCCCACGGCATGGCCTGCGAACGGCTTAGCGGGACCACGGTCCGGTGAAAGACGGTGCCATCCATTCTCAGATAGAGCACGACGAACAGGCCGTCTTGATCGAGCACGATGGAAAAATAGCTGCCCATCTTCGTGTTGTTATACGAGCGGGCTTCGAGATCGAACGGCGGAGAATCGGAGGCGTCCAACCGGCGCACACGGGCGCGGTACTGTTCGGACGTGGGCTCTCCATTCGTATCCACGCAACGGCCTAGCACGAGATAAGCGGCCTCCTGCGATATCGGTTCGGGAAGCACTCGAATGGTTAGCTCTTTCGGCGTGTCTGTGTCGATCAAAAGCCGTTCCCGGTTGTCTCCTCCGCCTCCTTGAACGTGAATCTGGTATTCTCCCGGTGACTTGAGCGTGAAACTCTTTTCAGCCATCGCAGGATCGCCGACGTTTTTCTCGCCCAGTTCTCTGATGGCGGGGAGATCCGGCTGGCCGATCGACATCAAC
>CAYTDF010000791.1:0-2765 GCA_964436365.1 uncultured bacterium
GGCCCCTGCCAGTCAGCCAGCGGACACACAGAGCCGGGTGGCGCGAGCCTAGCCGCCGCCCGGAGGCCCGATAAACTAGTCTCAGAGCGACGTACACAAGCCGGATACTGTCACCGGGCCACAACAACCGCCACGCGCACCTGCGATCGGGGCCATGGAGCCCGCTCATCGAATGCACGTAACACTGATCAACGCTCCCTGGATCTTTCCCGGTAAACTGGAGTTTGTCTCCCAAAACCTGGGACTGGCCTATCTGGCCGGGGCCGTGCGGGAGGCGGGACACGAGGTCGAGATCGTCGATGCGCTAGCACTGGGGCTCGACCGATGCGAGCGAGTGCACCTCCCCCACCAGACCGTGAATCGCTGGGGCCTGCCGTACGACGAGATTCTAGAGCGCATCCCCATCAAGACAGGCCTGATCGGCATCGGTGTGCCTTTCACCAATAACCGTGTCATCGCTAAAGAATTGTCTCTGGCCATTCGCGACAAGTTCCCCCAGACAACACAGATGTTAGGCGGAGTTTTTCCTTCCACCCTTCCGCACGAGGCCCTGTTCGATTCAGTGGATTTCGTGATGCGAGGTGAGGGCGAGTATTCCCTTCCCCGCTTCCTGAACGGAGAAGAACCGGCGACGATCCCGGGGCTGGTATACCGTCGCGACGGGACCCTTGTCGACAACGGTCCGGGGGAAACCCATCGGGAACTCGACCGGTTACCCAAACCGGCACGGGACCTTCTTCCGATGGACACCTACATCAATCACTCCCCCCGCGGGCTGGTGGGCCGACGTGTGGGCACTGTGGTCACCTCCCGAGGTTGCCCCTACAGCTGTGGGTTTTGTTCGATCCATCCCATCTCCGGCCACGCATGGCGGGTGCATAGCGCCGAACGCGTCGTGGACGAGATCGAAGAGCTGATCGACCGGTACGGCATCAACCACATCGAGTTCGAAGACGACAACATGACCATCGATCTGCCTCGTGCACGGGCGATCGTGGAGGGCATTCTGGAGCTTCGCCGACGCGGCAAGCCGATTACCTGGGAGATCCCCAACGGAGTGCGTATGGACGCTCTCGACGAAGCGTTTATCGAACTCTGCGCGGCCAGCGGCAATCGCCGTCTGTACCTCCCGCTGGAACACGGCGACCCGGATATCCTCGAAGCCATGGACAAGAAACTCCGGCTGGAAGATGTGGAGCAGACCGTGCGCTGGTGCAGAAGACACGGCGTTAAACCACTGGTCTTCGTCATGGTCGGTTACCCGGGGGAGACGGAGGCGTCATTTCGCCGCTCGTGGGCGTATTGCCGCAGACTTCGCAGTCTGGGTGTTGAACGGTTTGAGGTCTTCCTGGCCAAGCCCTACCCCGGCACGCCCCTGTATCGGCAGTGCGTCGAAAACGGTTACTTGACACACCCGGATGCGGAGAACATCGTGATGCACATGGATTACGCGGGCATACAGACGCCCGATTTCACAGCGCAAGAGGCGCTTCGTCGGCGCAGGATCATGAAAGCGGACCTCAACCCGTGGATACTGCGCTGGAAAGAGATTCTGAGACGTCTATTACCGGCCTCTATCTACAATCGGCTTCGCCGCTTTCGAGAGGCCAGCCTGGCGGCGTGACGGTTGCGAACACCTACAATTCCTCGTCTTCCTGCAGTGCAGGCTCCTCTTCCGCGAGCGGCTCGTCACTCATCTCTGTCTCCTCCGCCGGAGCCTCGCTTTCCTCGGCATCGGAGGGCTCTTCCCCATCGCCAAGTTCGTCATCGCCCGAGGGTTCGTACCCGGCCGATGGCGCCACAGCCGCCGGTGCAGTCTCGATCACCGGAGCGGCTCCGCCCTTAGGCATGCCCGCGTCGGCTCCCATCGCTCCGCAGTTTTGGCAAACCCAAGTCAGGCGGCGCTTGCGGTAGAGGAACAGTCCGCCTCCGATGAGTGGTAATCCGATACAGAGACCCCATATCGTCCAAAAGAGGGAACAACAGAGCCCGATACCGACAATCGCAAGCAATATAGCGGCTTTTGGATCGAGAAGACTCACCTCTTCCTCCAGAACAATAGCTCCGCATTGCGGACAGGGAGGAAGTTTGGCTGCGTCGGGGTGATAGTCCCCAAACGACCCATCCCACCCTCCCACGGAACCGCCATCGGAGCCACCATCCTCTAAGACATCCGCGTCCTCAGCCACAGAACGTTTTCGTACGGGGTCGTTGCGTTCGAGGATTTTCTGGAAGGCGGGGTCTTTGCGAATGCCGTCGAACTCGACATCCTCCTTAGCCCAGTCGAGACAGTGCACATCGAGCTTAATTGCCCGGTCGAGGAAGATGAGTGCATCTTCGGTGTTGCCGAGCACTCCATACGCACAGGAGAGGTTGTAGAGCGCCTCAGGATAGTTGGGCTCTTCCATGAGTGCCTCACGAAAGAGTTCGACAGCGCTCTCGAATTCGTTCTTGTGGAACTGGACAAGCCCACGATCAAAGATAACCTTGGCTTTTAGGGAGGACATGGCGCATTACCCCACTGCGCGGTCGCGTTCATTTCCGATCCTCGATGCGAACCCCAGCGCCCACACATAGGATAGCAGGAAAAGGAAAACGATACCGGACAGTACTCTAGTTTCCCTGAAAACAGACGTGTCGGTGAAGGGTTCGCGTCTCTGCCCGAAGGCACGTTCGACAAGAAACACCGTACGCCCGCTGAATCGGCGAAACTGAAGCAGGGTAAGACCCTACAGGAGATCGCAATGAGCCCCCTCCGCCATTAT
>CAYTDF010000792.1:0-2758 GCA_964436365.1 uncultured bacterium
TGACCCATAGAAAGAGAGACAACTGATGAAGGATAAGCAACCCACAGGGATGTCCCGTCGAACATTTGGCAAGAAGACCGCAGTGGGGGCGACCGCCCTCAGCACGTTCCATATCGCCAATCAGGCGCTGGCGGCGAAGGGTGATACGCTCAAGATCGCGTTGATCGGGTGCGGTGGACGCGGCACAGGCGCGGTCACGAACGCCATCGCGGCCTCGGAGAGCGCCGAACTCGTGGCGGTCCACGATGTGATGGAAGCGAAGGCGAAGAACCTTGTCAAAAAACTCGAAGACGACGCATCCTGCTCCGACTTCATCAAAGTCGACCCGGAGAACATTTTCGGGGGCGTCGATGGTTACAAGAAACTGCTCAAAGTACCATTCGATTACATCATTCTAGCCACACCGCCGGGATGGCGTCCGATCCACTTCGAAGCGGCAGTGAATGCCAAGAGGCACATCTTCACGGAAAAACCGATCGCTACGGATTCGGTGGGCACGCGCCGGTTCATGAAGGCTGTCGAAAAAGCCAGAGCGGGCAAGCTTTGCGTCGTCGCGGGGACCCAGCGCCGTCACCAGAGACCCTATGTCGAAACCATCGACAAGATCCACAACGGCGAGATCGGCGAAGTCCTCTCCGGCCGAGCCTACTGGAACGGTACCCTGCCCCACGCGCGTCCGCGCAAGCCGGGGATGAGCGATCTCGAGTATCAATGCAGCCACAACTGGTACAACTTCTGCTGGATTTGCGGCGACAACATCGTCGAGCAGCACGTCCACAACCTCGATGTGATGAACTGGGTGCTGAAATCTCATCCGATCAAAGTCGAAGTCACCGGTGGGCGCGCCTGGAAACCCGCGACGGAAGCCTACGGCAACATCTGGGACAACTTCGCTTGCGATTTCGAGTATCCCAACGGTGTGCATGTGTTGAGCATGTGCCGCCACTGGAATAACTCCTCCAACAACGTTTCTGAAGCCATTGTAGGCACGAAGGGAAACAGTGACTGCACTGATATGGGCGAAAGAGGGCGCGATCCGTACGTGCAAGAGCATTTCGATCTGCAAGCCAGCATTCGTGGCGACGCCCCCTACGTGAACGAAGGCATCCAGGTTGCCGAGAGCGTCTTCACCTCGATCTTTGGGCGGATGGCCGGTTACAGTGGGCAGGTCCTGGAGTGGGACAAAGCGTTGAACGCCGACTACGATATTCTCCCCAAGAATCTCAGTTTCGACGCCAAGATTCCTGTCGATCCCATCCCCGAACCCGGCGAGTGGATTCCTTACTAGACGCACATAGCGTTCGAACCGATAACATTCCGGGGGAGAGTCCGACACGTTCACGGGCTCTCCCCCGTTTTCTTTTTGACACCGGAATCGAGGACGGCTGCAAAACGGAGAAAACCACCCCGGTGTTCCCGAGTGCTCGAACGAAGTGAGAGTGTATCGAGGGGCACGGGTGTATTGTGAGACGGAGCAAGCATGGTTTCGGCGCTCAAGAAGACGCTCAAGAATAAAAAACTCATGGCCGAACTCTGTGCGGCCGTGGTGCTCCTCGTCTGTCTTTTCCGATGGGTCTTTCCTCACTTTCTCTCGGCGCAGAACATCAACACTCGCGAGAATTTCCCCGACATCGAGTTTCGCCGCGCGGCGGAACAGTTTATGGGCGTGGAGAAGGACGGCTACTTCTCAGAAGCGCAGGCTGCGGAACGATCAGGCCGCCTGAGTTGTCCTCACAGCGACATCTTCAACCTAAAGGGGATCGGATTCTTCACCGCGCTCACCGCGTTGGAGTGCGAGGGCAACGAACTCAGTTCGCTCGACCTGTCGCACAACTCCGCATTAACCAAACCGGAATGCACTGGGTTCGCTGGATCTTTCTGGAAATCCCGAATTGACCGAACTCGTCTGCGGAAACAATCCTCTGTCATCGCTCAACGTGACCGGGAATCCGGTATTGGAGAAGCTGAATTGCACGAATGCTCAGCTGACGGAACTGGATGTTTCCCAAAATCCACTGTTGAACGATTTGCGCTGCACCAACAATCAACTCGGTTCGCTGGATATGACGAAGAATCCAGTTCTGACAGAGCTGCACTGCGGTCAGAATTCACTGCAAGCGCTGGACGTGTCAAGGAATCCAAAATTGGCATGGTTTGGCTGCCACAGTAACCCACTTCGGTCGTTGGATGTCACCCACAATCCCGCGTTGAAAGGAGTCGAGTGCACCGGTACACAGATCGACAGGATCGATGTCTCCCACAATCCGGACCTCCGGCATCTCGGGTGCAACGGGAATCAGTTAACTTCGCTAGACCTGACCCGGAATCCCGTCTTGGAAGCCCTCGATTGCGAGCGGAACCGGTTGACTGCGCTCGATCTCTCCCAAAACCCAGGGATTGGGAGGCTCACCTGCGGAGAAAACCAACTCACATCGCTTGATGTGTCGAAACAAACGAGACTGGGACATCTTCGCTGTGGAAGAAACCGCCTGACCGAACTCGACCTCTCCCAGAATCCCGTGCTGTCGCTGATCGATCTACGCTCCAACCGGCTGGCTTCGGTGCCCACTCTCGCACTCAACATCCGGCTTGGGCTCATCGACCTACGGGACAATCCGTTGGTGTTTCAGGATGTGGACGAGCCCGTACGGTTGCGGGAACGCTTCGGGGAGCCGGTTCTCTATGCCAAGGACGACACCTTACAATCCGGCATCGCCTTCGATCCGATGCCTCCTCCCGAGTCCATCAAGCGTGTGAA
>CAYTDF010000793.1:0-2754 GCA_964436365.1 uncultured bacterium
CAACGCCCCGGCCATCGCCATCGTCGGCCGTCCGAACTCCGGAAAGTCCACTCTGCTCAACACCCTCTCCGGTCAAGAACGGAGTCTTGTGTCACCCATCGCCGGAACGACGCGGGACCCGGTCGATACGCTCATCGAGTGGGAAGGCCGGGTATACCGCCTGGTCGATACCGCCGGTGTGCGCCGCCGCGCGAAGATGTCGGAAGGGATCGACCGTTACAGCCTGGCGCGCTGCAAGGCGGCGGTCGTACGAAGCGACGTGGCTCTCCTCCTGATCGACGCCACTCAGGGACCGACCGAAACCGATGCCAAAGTCTTCAGCCTGGCGCACGACCTGGGCCGGGCCGCGATACTCCTGGTCAACAAGTGGGACACGATCGAAAAAGACAACGCCACCGCCGGGGCCACGGTCAAGCAGATACGGGAAGCGATGCCGTTCCTCCGATACGCCGAGGTCCAGCTCGTCTCTGCGCTCACCGGCCAACGCCTCCAGCGCATCCTGCCCTGTGTGGATAAGGCGATCGAGCAACACCGAAGGCGAATCCCAACAGCCGCGTTGAACCAACTCCTCGAACGGATTCTACAGAGAACACCCCCGCCCTCGCGGCATGGGCGCATGAGCAAGATTTACTACTGGACCCAAGCGGACACGGCGCCGCCGACGTTCATTCTGTTCTGTAACGACCCCCTTCGAATTCATTTCTCCTATCAACGATTCCTGATCAATCAGCTGTATGACGCGTTTGGGTTTGAGGGGACACCGCTCCGTCTCTTCCTGCGCAGACGCACATCCAGGATCGCCGAGCGCGACCAAAAGCGCGCCAGGGATAAGGGGCACTCGGAGGAATACGACGAACCGGCCGCAGAGGAGCGAGAGTAAGATCATGACGGAAGTGCTGGTCATTGTTGGCGCATATCTACTCGGCGCGGTTCCCTTCGGCTATTGCATGGCCAAGTGGTTTTGCGGCGTAGACATCCTGGAACACGGCAGCCGGAGTATCGGTTTCACCAACACATACCGCATTTGCGGCGCGGCCGTGGGGATACCGGTATTGATTCTGGACGTCCTGAAAGGGACGGTTTCCGTGCTGGCCGCGTATGGGAGCGGGGCGGATTCGACATGGCTTCCGGTTCTCGCCGGGGTGGCGGCCATGGTGGGTCATTCATTTAGTGTCTATATCGGTTTTCGCGGCGGCAAGGCGGTCGCCGCGGGTGCGGGCGTCTTTCTGGCCCTCCAATGGGAAGCGTTGATGATTGCCCTGATCGCCTTCGCCATCGTCCTAAAGCTCACCCGCTTCATGTCGTTGGCGTCGATGACACTCGCGGTGATTCTGGCGTGCACATTGACCGCGGAATGGTTTCTGCTCCCAGCATGGGCGCCGAGCGCGCCCGTGTTACTCGTCGGCTGGGTCACCGCGATCCTGGTCGTGCTCCGGCATCGCACAAATATCCAGCGGCTGCTGGCCGGAACCGAGAATCGGTTCGGTGCAAAGAATGAGACGGCCGACACCCACAACGGTTGAAAGACACTTTCGAGAGACGCTCCAGCGGATACAACAGAAACCGAGGTTAGGATGAAACTCTTACCGGCAATCGATTTGCGCGGCGGCTGCTGCGTTCGACTTCAACAGGGCGACTACAATCGAGAACGAGTCTACGGCGAAGATCCGACAGCGATGGCCCGTCGCTGGGAATCGCTGGGCGCGACCGAATTGCATCTTGTCGACCTGGACGGTGCGAAGGCTGGAGAACCGGTACAGCGCGAGATCGTGGCGTCCATCGCGGCGGCGGTCGATATCCGAACCGAGATCGGAGGGGGAATCGCCAGTGTGGAGGATGCAGCGTGGTATCTCGAACACGGCGTCGACCACGTGATTCTCGGGAGTCTGGCCGTCAGAGAGCCGGAGTTGACCCGCGAGATCATGACCCGTTTTCCCGGCCGGACGATACTGGCGGTCGATGCACGCGACGGGATGGTTGCAACGCGGGGTTGGCTGGAGGCATCCAACCTGACCGCGGAAGAAGTGGTGCGCCGCTTTTCCGATCTCGATATCGCGATGGTCGATTACACCGACATCTCGCGGGACGGGATGTTGAGCGGACCGAACGTGGAAGCCACAGCCGAGCTGGCCGCGAAGAGTCCGTTCCCGGTGGTCGCCTCTGGCGGAGTTGCCAGTTTGGAAGATCTACAAGGAGTCGCGGAGGCCGGTCGGGAGCTGGGTGACCGATTGTATGGCGTGATCGTGGGGCAAGCGCTGTACTCCGGGGCGTTCACACTACCGGAAGCGCTGGGAATCTTCGGATAGGACGTCTCTCAAGAGGTTTGCGCACGTAGCGCCCGAAGGGCCTGCGGTGGCTGGGCACAAAACGTGCTCCAATTAAAAACCTGCACTGGAAGCCAATTGAAAAGACGCCCCGACTCCGTGTTCGCGATGAACCCGGAGACGGGGCGGTCTGCATTTCTACCACGTAGGCGTGTCGTCAACTCGTGAGACTCTTTCCGATTCGAATGGCCGGGACAACTCAAGCGAGAGTTGCCGGCGTACGCGAACCATAAAAGAACACTCGTAAACGCGTCGGTTCATCCTTCAGTATCGAAGTTAAGTCCGACGGAGTCTCGGATTTCCGCCCCGAGTTTCTGCACTTCTTCAGATGGGTACTCGAGTATGACAGCACCCGTATCTTTGTCGATCACTTTAGTGACCGGTCGCGCGAAATCCTGACCCAGCGTCGTCTGCACGGCGCGGGGTGTTT
>CAYTDF010000794.1:0-2743 GCA_964436365.1 uncultured bacterium
ATAGAAATAGCGCACGAGTACTTGGCGCGTGGTTGGCGAATCGTCGACAACCAGACCTTTCATGGTGCTGAGCCGCGCCTTCTTTTTTGGGGTGGGTGGTGCGGTCTTCTGAGCGGGGTTGGGGGCGGCCTGCGCCGGTGCTGCTGGAGCGGCGGGCTGTTGTGGGGCTGCGGGCGTCCCGCGCGAGGCGCCGTGTTTCGCTCTCTTCAGCGTGGAATGAACCTTGGTGGCGAAGACGTCATTTGTGAAGGGCTTGCTGATGTAGTTGTTGGCTCCGGCGACGAGAGCTTCCAGAACACGTTCCTTTCCGCTCTCGGTGGTCACCATGATGATGGGCATCTTGTTGCCCTTGGCGCGGATCTGCCGGATGGCTTCGATACCATCCGTCCCGGGCATGTGCCAGTCCATCAGCACCAGGTCGAAGCTCTTCATCGAGACCTGATAGAGGGCCTCATCCCCGCTTGCGGCTTCTGTGACATTCACAATCGCCAGCTTCTCTAACGCGGCGATCACGATTTTGCGCACGGCTCCCGAGTCATCGACCACGAGAGTCTTGAGCGACGCCATCTCCGTCATTGTTGCGCAAACCTCCGTGCAACGCTGCACAAGATCCCCAGTACTCGTTTCACCTACGAAGCATAAGCGTTATTCCGGCTCCCGACAACAGCCTGTTGCGGGGGCAGGCTTCCGTGTTCATTACGAGAAGAGAGCGGTGACGTCATGCACGGCAAAAGGCCGGTCAGCGTGATAGGCCTCCGCATACTCCACACCGATCTTTGCGCCCCAGGTCTTGTCGTACGCTTCCACCTGTCTCAGGTAATCCGACGTTCCACCATAACGATAATCCTCGGGGACTTTCGGCTCGACAAACTGGCTACGGTAGGCGCTTAGGGCTTCCAGTTTTTTTTCGTGAAACGGGGTTATATCGATGACGAACGTCGGTCGGATATGGTCGTGCAAGAAGTAATGGAAGATCGTGTTGACCGAGTGCGCCGGGGAGGCGGTTTCCATCTTGGGTAGACGCGCCAAGAACTGCGCCGCGCAGACGAGCTGCGCTCCCGCCGCATGATCCGGATGCCGGTCGAACGGACAGGGCGCAAAGACGGCGCGGGGCTTTGTCTGCCGGATCGTCTCGATGACCTTGAGGCGGCTCGCCTCCGAATCGACGACCCGCCCGTCACCCAAGTCCAGGTTGGTCCTGAAGTTCAAATCGAGACGCCGTCCCGCCTCGGCCGCCTCTTTCATGCGGGTTTCCGCGTCGCCCTTGGTGCCCATCTCGCCCCGGACCATATCCGCCACACCCACGCGTCGACCCTCCGCACGCCAACGGAGAATGCTTCCCCCCATACCCAACTCGGCATCGTCGGGATGAGGGGCGAAGATCAAGATGTCCAGTTGTCTCATAATTCAGTTCTCCACGACCGCGATTGCGTGCGCGCCCGGTTCCAGCTGCGACACGGCCTCTCCCACCGCCTCCACAAACCCGGAATGACGAGCCAGGAAACCCGTGGCCCCGAGTACGCGTTCCTGCAAGTGTCCACCCGGCAGCACTTGCGCCTGAAGCTGCTGTATCCGCCGTTGGCTTACCGCGTCACGGTCGGAGCGGCGGCGGTTCAGGAGATTCAATGAACTCGCCAACCCCTTTTCCACTTGGCGTTGCTGTTTCTCCAAGGGCGCTCTCACGGTCTTATCGATGTCAGCCGCTTCGGATTGAACCGTTGTGTAGTATCGGCGAATCAACTCCAGGGCCTCTTCGTGAAGTGTCGAGACCGCGCTGTCCAGTTCCCGTTCGGCAATCCGCTTGGATAGCGCTCGGGGATCCTCCAGCAAGTCGACGGGTCGAAGTTCTAGTTCCTCTAGATATTTCTCGTCCCGCGTTTCTAGGAGTGTCAGCCCCACGCGCCTCACCACCACCGGCCGGGGGACTCCATGGCGGCGATAAATGTCGCCGAGTTGGAGGTGATAGGCGAGCTCGTTGGGACCCAAGACGGTGGCCACAACCGGCAAGAGAGCGTCTTGGATCACCGGCCGCAGGATGGCTGTCGACGAGAATTTTTCAGGCGCTTCTCTGAGGAGGGTCGTGAGCTCCTTCTTGGAAAGCCGTTCTTTCTGGATTTCGAAGCCATGGCCGTCGTGGAATACCGGCTGGCGGAGACTGTCCTCGACGATGAAGAACGCCGTACGGTCGGCTCGTTTGTGGACCTGTCCGGCGATGCCCAGCGAGTCCATCTCTTCGGCGGCGTCCATCCCCGCCCGGGTCGAAGCCAGGGGATCCTCGATCTCGCGTGCGAAGATCGAGGCCGCGTCCTCTTGGAGGAAAGGCATATCCGGGCGGAGCACGATCAATCCGCTCTCCTCCATCCATGCCCAAAGCAGAGCCTGGAACCCATCGGCAAGCGACCCCTTCTGGGTTTCTTGCAGTGTTTGGAGGATCTCGGCCTGCCGGGGGGTCTCTGGCAGGCTTGCTCGCAGTCTCCCGATGAGCGCTTCCCGTTCGGGCGCGCCCGGTCTCCGCGCCCAGGCACAGCGCCGTTCGGGGTCGGTCTCTGCAAAGTCGAACTCTTCCAGACGTTTCCCGTTGCCCAACCAGGCGGCGTGGTTGAGTTCCTGGGCTTGATGGTCTTCGGAGGCCACCCAGAAGGCGGGTAGGACCGTTCCGAATCCCTCGCGGCTCAGTTTCTCAGCCAGGCGAACGGTCTGGACGGCTTTGATGAGGGTGTACATCGGCCCCAGCAACAGCCCG
>CAYTDF010000795.1:0-2735 GCA_964436365.1 uncultured bacterium
GGACAACTAATTCCTTATCCTCGACCTCGAGATCGAAGTTGTCCACCGCGAAAACGTATTCGAAAAGTTTCTTGACACTTCGAAAAACGACCCTGGCCATCGACGAGCTTACCTCCTACAGGCGCTGGGTGAGAGACCGATACGCAAACCGACAGGACTCCCACAAATCGGCGGCATCCATCGGCTAGAGCTGTAAGCTCTTTTCGCGCCGATAGAGACCGAATTCCAATAAATCGAATATCTTGCAGCCACGGACCGCTGTCAATGGCTGGATCCGCCTCAGGACGACGCCACAGCGGAGATCGGTGCAGTCTCACCCTCTTCAGCGGCTTCGCGATCCAGACTGGCGCACAGATGGTTCAGCAGCCGGGTCATCTCATCCCGAAGGTCGTGCCGAGGCACAATCATATCGATCATGCCGTGCTCCAGGAGAAACTCTGCCGTCTGGAAACCGTCCGGGAGCCGCTGGCCGATCGTCTGCTCGATCACGCGAGGCCCCGCAAATCCAATCGTGGCTTTCGGTTCGGAGACGATGACATCGCCGAGCACGGCAAAACTGGCTGCCACACCCGCTGTGGTCGGGTTCGTGCAGATCGAGATGAACGGGACGCCGACCTCGCGCAAACAGGCAACAGCCGCACTGGTCTTGGCCATCTGCATCAGCGACAGCATGCCTTCTTGCATGCGCGCACCACCGCTGGCCGAAATGACGATCAGCGGCGCCTTCTCCTTCAGGGCTCGTTCGGCGGCGCGAGTCACTTTCTCGCCGACCACCGAACCCATGCTGGCTCCCATGAAAGAGAAATCGATGACCGCCAGACTCGATTTCCGGCCGTTCATCTTCAGCCATCCCACGATGACCGCTTCTGTCAGACCGGTCTTGTTTTGATTGGCCACCAGTTTCGACGCGTAGCCCGCGAACCCCAGAGGGTCGCACGACTCCAGATTGGCATCCAATTCCTCGAATCCATCGGGGTCGGCCAAAAGTTCGATTCGCTCGCGCCCACTCAGCCGGTAATAATGATCGCACTTGGGGCAAACAAGGGAGTTCCGGGCCAACTCGTCGTTTGTAAGATACTCTTCCCAGTTCACGCAACACGTCCATACACCGGCGGGCATCTCTCTGCGCTTCGGCTGCTCCTGCTCGGCGGGTTGGAGTTTGGTGAATGTTTCTTTTTTGCGAAACCAGGCAACCATCTTCGTACCTCGGATCAGTTTCTCGTTCGTTTTACTCTAGAAGTATACTGTACACGTCCCATTCAAGACATGCCCTGCCATGATCTCCGGAATTGTAACGGAAGGCCCCACACCCACGTCACCGACTACGATGCGTGTGCGGCTTCGATCAGTGGCCGGACAAACTCACCGGCCGCTTCGGCTCTTTTCTCTCGGGGAAGCGATTCCAGTGCGTGAATCAATGCACTGCCCACCACGACCCCGTCGGCGCACCGGGCCACTTCCTGTGCCTGATCCGGCGCTTGTATGCCAAAACCCACCACAACGGGCAACTCCGTCTGCGCCTTTATGCGATTCACATTCTCTCGTAGATCGGCCGTTATGTCGAGCCGCGTCCCTGTGATGCCGGTCATTGACACGTAGTACAAAAAACCCGAGGCGGCATCGGTAACGATACGAACCCGTTCGTCGGTGCTTGTCGGTGCGAGAAGATAGACCAACGCCAGGTTTTCCGCGCGGAGGGCCGCGTGCAGTTCGGTCGCTTCCTCCGGGGGGACATCCACAACGATGAATCCATCGATACCCGCAGCGGCGGCCTGGGAAGCCATTTCCGCATAACCTCGTTTCATAAGCGGATTCACATAAGTCATGCAAATTACGGGAGTTTCAACACCTCTATCCCGCAGGCTACGCGTGACTTCCAACAGGCCGGAGAAACTCATCCCCCCCTCTAGCGCCCGCTCGCCCGCCTTCTGAATCACCGGTCCATCGGCCATCGGATCCGAGAAAGGCATCCCCAATTCCAGAATGTCGGTGCCCGCTTCACATACACTCATCGCAACCTTCAGGCTGGTTTCAGCGTCCGGGTCACCGGCCATGATATAAGGAATAAACACTTTGCCACCGGCCTCGGCTCGTGCCGAAAAAGCCTCTGCAATTGCATCGAGTCCCCGTGGGGTGCTTCCGTTGGTCATGACTCTGCTCCCAAAATCCTCGCGGCGGTCTCCACATCCTTGTCTCCCCGGCCGGAGAGATTGACCAGAACGACCTGCTCGGAGGACATCGTCGGCGCAAGCTTGATTATCTCCGCGATAGCATGCGCCGACTCCAACGCGGGGAGAATGCCCTCGGTTTTCGCGAGAAGGCTGAACGCCTCCATACACTCGTCGTCCGTCACGGAATGGTATTCCGCACGGCCGCTATCCTTGTAATACGCGTGTTCGGGTCCAACACCCGGGTAATCGAGGCCTGCCGACACCGAATGCGCCAGCTTGACCTGCCCGTCGTCAGTCTGGAGTAAGTAGCTGAGCTGCCCATGCAGTACACCGGGTTCACCATGTCCCAGCGGCGCGGCGTGACGTCCAGTCTGCACGCCCTCACCCGCGGCCTCGACACCGATAAAACGCACCGACTTGTCGTTATAGAAGGGATGGAAGATGCCCATGGCGTTGCTCCCGCCTCCCACGCAAGCCACGATCGCATCGGGAAGACGCCCCAGCCGTTCGAGACACTGCCGTCGGGCCTCGTTGCCGATGCAGGTTTGGAAATCACGAACCATC
>CAYTDF010000796.1:0-2730 GCA_964436365.1 uncultured bacterium
TGGAGCGTGTTTCCCGTCAAGACTACAAATACAAATAACAGTCCACTCCCCCCCTCACCCCTCCCCCGGCAATCTCATCCTCCCCGTGTCGCGGTTGCCATAAACCGCTAGCCATGTGAGACCAAGCGCGCAGATCGTAAAGATAACTCCGTTGGGTGTACGCCCCGTCCACTCCGCCCACGGCCACGGAAAACGGAAAAAGGCAAAGTTCAAACAGAAATACATCCACGTACACAGCAGCAGCGAGCGGCGCGCGAACTCGCGCCCGGATCGTTCGGCGCTCGACTGAAGTCCATAGTGAATGGCCACCGCTGTGGCAATCAGCAACGGCACGATTATGTAGATGATCCAGCCCACCGGCGCATTGATCGCCTCCACTTTGTACACCAGTTCTCTAACGGTCTTGCCCGCAATCGGCAGCAACGTAATCGGCAGCACCACAAAGTACGGAGCCCAACGTCCGCCTGCGATAATCACCATGGGAATGATCCCCATGATCAAGCCGAGGTCGTATAGCGCGTCGACCCATGGGACTTCTCTGAATGCGACCGTGAAAAGCAAACCGATGTGAACGGCCAACAGAACCAACTCGACCGGGAAAAGCATCGGGGCCGTATCCGCATCGTCCACCGTCTGGATTCGCTTCCGGTTAAGCCAAAGGCCCAGCCCCAATGTGCCGCCCATGATCGCGCCGAACGTCGTCTCCATCATGTTCCACCAGTTCATGTTGGGATCGAGTGTCTTCCATAGGCCTTCCCGGAAACTCTCCACATTCCATGTGTGATACGCCTGCAAGCACTGGCCCAAAGGAAAACCGAGCGCCCCACCCAGAACGCCCCACAGCCCGAGCCGCCACGCGAGACCGTCCTTACGCCGCCAGCCCGTGTAAGTGAGCATGACTGCCAGCGCGAGCCACAGCCCGCCCCAACACTCGGGGCGTGGTTTCAAGGCCTCCGCTTCGGGCTCCCAATACCAACTCGCGGAGAAGTAGAGCGCCGGAAGCATCTTCTCCGCTCGGTCGAACGGCGCGTTCAGCAAAGCCACGCCGATGAAATACGCGGCAACCAGACCGAACATGAGCAGCGCCACTTCCAGAGGACGGTAGCGCCTGCCGCCCAATCCCATGCCCAGAAAGACGCCCGCAAATCCGATCCAGACACCGCCCTTGATCGCTAGCCCCAGGAAACCCCAGCGCAACGCCTCCCAGTTGCCGATCACCTCGGGATTGTGCGTCAACCCCACCGTCTGTCCGTAGGTCATCGACCCGCCAAACCCCATCGCCACCGTACCCCAAGCCACCGCACGAGCCGCACTCGGCAACGACGCGCGCGGAAACAGCAGGTACACCAACGTGAGGCTAACCAGCAAACCGGCGATCATCGCCCCCGTCTCGTGGCCGTATTGCCCACGGATACCCCAAGCCATACCGCCCGCCAGAGCGGCGAACAGCACCGGCTTCCACAAAGGGACATCGCTTCCCAAGGCGTTGGATTCACTGCGCGTTGTAAGTGCGTCGATACTCATTGAGATTCTCCTACTTCCCCTGTCCTGTCGGACTCGCCGTCAACGGTTCATGCACATAATAGACTCGGCTTTGTACCAAATCACTTCTGTAGATTCAGGCCCAGCTGGACGCAGTCCTTCGGAGCCTCGTCGGTCAGCTTCATTCCTCCCGCGAAACGGTTACCGAAGATGGCCGTCCCGGTAATCTCGGGACCCAGGTAAACATGCGGTTTGTCCTGTTGAAAGTTACAGGCGCTCATCATCAGCGTGCCGCCGAGATGCCGCACCGAATAATCGTTCTCCAAGTCGCCTTTGTAAGCCCACTGGACAAAATTACATTGACTCAGACTGACTTGGCCACTGCCTTCGATGATGACATTCTCGCTGCATGGACCCCAGAACGCACAATTCGAAAACTGAGCCACGCCCACAAACTCTTTGCCCGTACGGATCATCACCGGATCGTCTCCCGCCAAGGCCACGAACTCGCCGTTGGTGAACAGCAGTCCTCCAGTGGCCGCTTGCGAATCCTCGATCAGCACGCAGGTCTGTCCGCCGTCCGCGCCACATCCCAAGAAGTTCCCGTTGCATGCGCCAAACTCGTTCTTGACAAACCGGTACCCTACCTTGAACCCCCACGTAAACGTATTCAGCACATACTCCCAATCGGTGCGGCCAAAGATAAACGCCTCCAGGTTGTTGTTCAGATAGTTCACCAGATTGTCCCAAGCGCCCGGCTTCCCCTCACGAATCCGTATCTCCGGGATGTTTGCCCGCGCCCAATAATGCGGGTTGAAATGGACGTTCTCGATACGGCCCACATCCGTGCACTGATCGATATAGATGCCGCGGCGCAGTACGCAACCGTAGACGTACCGGATGCAGTGCAATTCATGGAGATGCTTGCCGAAGTCGATTCCCTGATAGACATTGACGAACGTGACCTTCTCCACCGTCGGATTCATTCCTCGGCCACGAATCGCGTATGAATACGGGACAATGGCATCCGGATCCTGCTCCGGGTAATAAAGCGTCATGCCGCGCAGCGCCGAAGAAGGGGAAAGTTCGATCGCTGCCGGACCGTCCTCTTCTCCTTTTCCGTGCGCGATCCACAGAGCGCTGCCCAATGTTGTCCGCGAATGGTGTGGCGCTTCCCAAATTCCCTGTAGGGTCACTCCACTCGGCACATTGAGCCCGCTCTTCAGGAGGAAACTCCCCACAGGCACA
>CAYTDF010000797.1:0-2722 GCA_964436365.1 uncultured bacterium
TTCTAAACCGCCCTCAACACCGCCGCACTTCTCGACCGCCGTTTACACTGGGGAGCAACTGCAGAATTCTAATGAGTATGTGGGACTGATTTGAACTTCATGGATCGACGTGTTCGCCCGAGCCATATCGGGCGTCTCCGCGTAGCGGGCACTACCTCGCCACAAGAACTTAGGTGGAAGTGTTCCAGACAGGACACGAGCATTCAGTTGTTCGTCCGGAATTCAGTATTCTCAGGGAATCCTCGCCCTCACATTTGTCTACAAAAAAATTTCCACACAACCCGTGTGCAGCAGTTGTCATATCGCGGCTGGCCGCTTCCCCCCTCCCCCCCCCTCTCGCAACCTTTGGCTTTCGGGATGGCTGGTGTCTACGAGCTCACCGCTGCCTCGATCACGTCTACGGTCGATCGGAAGCGGCGTTTCAGGGCTTCCCACACGCACCAGCCCCAAAAGCAGCCCCACCCAAAGAAAAACCACCCGGGTGGGTGGTCAGTAAATCCTTACCATTCAAGTGGTTATGTCAGCGCGCCGAGCAGGATTCGAACCTGCAACCTCCTGATCCGTAGTGAACCGAAGACCGGAGTCCACTATCCGGTACGGCGAGAGAGCGTAGCCGAGTGGCTCAATCTGTCCCGGAGCGAGCGTCTCGTGATCCGCCCCCCCCCGGAGCGGTCGAGGAGGATGCGTTTCTCGCCGGTTGCATACGTTGCTATCGCTGCCAGGACGCGTGCGAGCCGGGAGCGATCCAGTTCTTCACGGAGTCGGACGGGAAACACTATCACACGCCATACGTGGATCCATCGTTGCGCGCCTGCAACCTTTGCATGAAGTGCACGCACGTCTGCCCCACGGGGGTATTGACAAACATGGAGTTGGAGGATAAGGCCGACGTGCGAATGGCCTCTGTCGAACTCCACGAGGATCTTTGCCTCTCCTACAAGGCCAAACGCATTCGCGACGAACAGGCCATGCTCATGGAACTCGGCCGGGAACCCACAGAATCGGAGGCAACCACTGAACGCCGGGGGCCGTGCGGCGAGTGCCACATGTTTTGCCCATTGCGCGGTCGCGCCATCCAGCTCGAGCCGGGCGCATTCTTGGCGCCACGGATTTTCACCGACCACTGCGTAGGATGCGGGATGTGCGAAGAGATCTGCCGAGTCATGGTGAGGGGCGAACCTGCAATCCGTGTAAAGCCAACACGAATCATGGCTTGAAGGGTGCAAAGGATTGTGCGAGGAAACAAATGACCGGTCACCGTTGGAGACATTACGCTATCCAAAGCGCACGGCGCGGCACACAGATCTTGACGATCCTGTTCTTGGCTACACTGGCTTTCCTCAGCCTCTACGCTCATTACCTCGCCGCCCACGCTCTCGAAGACGAACTGGGCAAGAGTGGATTGAAAAGCACTGTCTTCGGCTGGATTCACGAGCGCGTCGACACCATGGAGTCGTCGCAAGAGTTTCTCGACCAATACAACGGAACGCTTTGGTCGTTGCAGGCCGGACGCTGGGAATGGAGCGATCCCCTGGCCGCCGTCGAGATGACAGCGACCTCGAAGACTCTGTATCTCCCGATGTTCGCAACCATCGTGCTGCCACTGCTTCTGACGCTCGTGTTTGGAAAAGTGTTCTGCAGTTGGATATGTCCCGCGAACCTGTTGTTCGAGATCACAGGAAAACTTCGCAAAGTGTTACGGTTTGCGGAACTGCCCCCGGGCGAGATGACGTTTTCCTATAGAAACAAGTACATTCTTCTCGGTGTGGGTTTGCTCGCCGCCGCGTTCGTTTCACTCCCGTTCTTCGCCCTAATCTACCCCCCGGCCATCCTCAGCCGCATGATTCACGCCTGGATTTTCGGCACCGCTCTCACCGGTATGGCAACCATCGTCACCGTCATCGCCGCAATCGAGCTGTTCGTCTCCCCGCGCTGGTGGTGCCGCACAATGTGCCCGGGTGGAGCTCTCTACGGTTTACTGGGCTGGCCACGGCTGCTGCGCGTTAGATTGGACGTAGCGGCATGTACAGGCTGTGCGGAATGTGAACCCGTGTGCGAGCCCGGCCTCAAACCGACGGAAGAATCGTATGGGATCGAGTGCGACAACTGTGGAGAGTGCGTCCGTGTCTGCCCCGAGCGAGCGCTCCGCTACGGCATCGGTTTACCGAAGAGAACTCGCCTGCAAATCAAGAACCGGTCTGGAAGAACGGGAGGGATCGCCGCGCCAGTCTTGTGCTTGCTACTCATTTCGGGACTCAGCGGTCTCACGCCAAAACGGGCGGCCGCACATCACATCCTTGGATTACCACACTATTCCTACAAAGAGAACTATCCCCAAGCGCCAACTCTGGAGTATCCCGCAACGACCGGTCCCTACGATGTACTCCTGACCAGCTATCCGGGGCAACCCGTTCCCACAGAAACGGCGACTCTCGCCTTCTATATCAAGGACCGCACCACGGGAGTTCCTTACGGCCAATCCATCTCAGTGCGGGTCGTGCAAACCTACACATTTGGCCGAAGCCGGTTGATCCTTGAACCGACAGTTGTCCAGCCCTTCGAGCAACCTCATAAACTGACAGCCATATTTCCGGAGGATGGTGAATACATTGTCGAGTTGACGATGGAAGTGGAAGGCAGACCGGAAGTGATCCCTTTCATGATGGTTGCCGGTGATCCCACAGCGGTCCCCTCGGTTGTAATCGCCGTCGTGTTGGGTCTT
>CAYTDF010000798.1:0-2722 GCA_964436365.1 uncultured bacterium
CCCACAGAAACAATCTTGTTGTAGAGATACCAACCGCCACCCCGTCCGTCGCGTAAACCCGCAACCTTCGATAAACTGCGCAAGTCACTAAGGGGGCGTACACTCCTGACCGCCCTTCTGACGGCAAGAACAGATTTCTGAAGAGATTGAGACATTCATGGCGCCCCTCGATGAACTCCGCAAACAAATCGACGACGTGGATCGAAGAATTCTGGAACTCTTGAACGAGAGAGCTTCCTACAGCCTGAAGGTCCGTGACGCCAAAGGCAGCGACGTACCCACATACGTGCCGACTCGCGAAAAAGAAGTCGTGCACCGTTTGGCGGAAGGAAGCCAGGGACCGTTCCCACGGGAGGCGGTGAAGAGCGTTTTTCGAGAGGTCGTCTCGGCTTGCCGTTCGCTCCAGAAGGTCACAACGGTAGCGTTCATGGGACCTCCCGGCTCCTACCACCACGCTGCGGGACTCCAACAGTTCGGACAGAGCGCGGAATACGTCTCGGTCTCAACAATCGGGGCGGTCTTCAACGAAGTTGAGCGTGCGAAGGTCGATTACGGCGTCGTCGCCATAGAGAACTCCACCGAGGGCGGTGTGGCCGCCACCATGGATCGATTTGGGGAGACACCGCTCAAGATCATCAGCGAGATATTCCAGCCGATCACACACCATCTTGTAAGCCGGTGCGACCTTCAAGACATTGAGAAAGTCTACTCGCATCCCCAAGCCCTCGCGCAGTGCCGGAACTGGCTAGAACAAAATCTGCCTCAAGCCGAGCTCGTCGAAAAGCACTGCTCCACCCAAGGCGCGATGATCGCGGACAAAGAGGAGAAGGCTGCCGCAGTCGCCGGTAACCTCGCTGCCGAAATGATCCAAATCCCAATTCTCGTGCATGGTATCGAGGATATGCATGGCAACGTGACGCGCTTCTTCGTGCTTAGCCGCGAGGCTGCAACGCGGACCGGTGATGACAAGTCCGCAATGATCGTCTATGTCCGGGACGAAGTCGGAGCTCTCTACAGAATGCTTCAACCTCTAATGGAGCACAAAGTCAACCTGTCGAATCTCGTTTCCCGACCGACAAAGAAACAGGCGTGGCAGTATATGTTCTTCGTCGAGCTGAACGGTCATCACAAAGACGAGCTCGTTCAGAGGGCGATGGAAGATTTGGAAGCGCGGGCGCTGCACGTGCAATGGTTGGGATCGTTCCCACGGGGAAATATCGCTTCTTGAAGCCTGGATCGTGAGTTGGAACCAAGAGATATGAAAACACAGTTTGGGCGGCTGGGAATTGATGGTGTCGGGCTTCTGGGCGGTTCGCTTGGGATGGCGCTCCGGACACATGGACTCTCGGAGTGCGTGGTCGGCATCGGTCGTAGCCGCGAACGTCTGCAAAGAGCCTCTGAACGAGGACAGGTCGACGAAATCCTCACCCACGACGCACTCGTTGGCGCACCTTGGGATATCCTGGTCTTGGCGGCGCCGGTAGATCGTATTGCACCCTGCCTGGAGCGACATCTCGCCGCAGGACTCATCACAGAAGAGACGGTCGTCACCGACGTGGGGAGTACAAAACAAGGCGTGGTCGACTTATGCTCGGATGTGCTGGGAGATCTGGCGGATCGGATGGTGGGCGCGCATCCCATCGCGGGGTCCGAGAAATCCGGCGCGGAGCATGCCTTCACAGCACTCTATCAGGGACGGCTTACCGTCCTCACGCCGCGGAAGACGACGAACCCAGACGCACTGCAACGAGCCCGGAACCTCTGGGAATCCGTGGGCTCCCGCACCATAACCATGACGCCAGAGGAGCATGACGCAATCCTGGGTGTATCCAGCCATCTCCCTCATGTGGCCTGCGTGGCGCTGTGCGCGATGGTGGAGAAACTGGGCGACGATGCCAAGCCGATTCTGGGCACAGGCTTCTGGGACGCCACACGACTCGCGTCCGGGAGTCCGGAAATGTGGCGAGATATATCCCTCCACAACCGTGACAGCCTGTCAAAAGCGATTGAAGACCTCAGCGAACATCTTCGCGATGTGGCGGAAATCGTCCGAGAAGGTGGATCGGACAGGTTGCTCCAGTATTTTCAAGACCACAAAGAATGGCGTGACCGGGCACTTCTCGAACGCGAGCAAAACAATTCATAACCTCCTAAAAAGACATAATGTACAGGATATGTCTTAACATCGTTTATAACGATAACCGTGCGTCCGGAAATGGGAAAACGCGGTGACTTCTCAACAGGTTTACATCGCACTCGGATCGAACCTCGGAGACCGCCTGGGAACGCTGACCATGGCGCTCTCGATGCTGGACCGTGCGAAGGAGACGCATCTGGAACGTTGCTCGCACTGGTATGAAACCGAGCCCGTGGAGATGGCCCCCAACGCATCGGCCTTCCTGAACGGCGCCGCGGAACTCTCGACATCTCTATCGGCGATCTCGTTCCTTCACCTTCTCACGCGGATCGAAAGGCGGCTGGGCCGAGAGCGGCCCGAGGGAACCCGGCATGCGTCGCGTGGGATTGACCTCGATATCCTGCTTTTTGGTGCGGAACGCATCGACACAGCCGAATTGACCGTACCTCACCCACGATTCCATCGGCGTCTTTTCGTTCTTGTCCCACTGGCGGACCTCGCTCCAGACCTCAGAGCGCCGGGGCTAGACAACAGCATCATCGAGTTGCTCGAGATGGCTCGAGAAGCGGGGGAAGAGAACGAACC
>CAYTDF010000799.1:0-2716 GCA_964436365.1 uncultured bacterium
CTACCTGCGCACCGACGCGCACGCGCTCCGTGAGCGCCGAGGATGGGAAGGACGGCTCCGTCGAACTGCATGTGGACATGTCCCGGGCTCGGGGCAAACCCAAAGAAGTGGACGACGGGCGTGTCGATCTCAAGGATCTCGGCGTCTTCACGATTGTCGCGAAGGACCTGCACCTCGCCGAACTGAAACCTCCCACCAATGGAGAAGACGGCAAAGACGTCCACGGCACGGCGATTGCCTCGAAAGCCGGAAAGGATGCGAAACTCTCCGGTGGAAAGGGGACTCGTCTCTCGGAGGACGGCAAGAACCTCTACGCGGACACGGACGGGATTCTCGAAGGGACGCCCGAGAAAATCGAGATTAACCCCGCCCTCGTCGTCCAGGGCAACGTTGGGTATGAGACCGGGCACATCAATAGCAACGTCGGCGTGGCGATCAATGGGACGGTTCTTACCGGATTCTCAGTGAAATCCAGAGAGGATGTCTGCATCACAGGCGTTGTGGAAGCGGCCGAGGTCACGAGTGAAAAGAACATCGCGATCACGGCCGGTATCCAGGGCGATGGGCGAGCTGTGTTGACCGCCGCTGGAACGATCACGGCGGCCTTTGCCAACGAAGCGAAGCTGATCGCGAAGCAAGGTGTGTATGCTAAGGGCGGTATCACACATTGTGAGGTCGAGTGCGGGGGAATCGTCGAAGCGGACGGAGCCCGCGGTGTTATTGTCGGAGGCGACGTCACTGCTGCATCCGAAATATCCGCGCAGACAATCGGATCGGAGATGGGGGCGAAGACCAATATCCAGATCGGTCCGGACCTGCTTGCGCTCGAACAAAGTGCGAAAGAGATGCACGACCAGCGCGCGTCGTTGGAAGCGAACGTTGCCAAACTTCAGCAGGTGCTGAAGATTCTCCAAGCCGCCCGCGCGACCGGTCAGAAACTCCCCGCGCCAAAGTTGAAAATGGCGCAGCAGGCGATCAAGGCGCACGGCGAACTCACCAAGCAAGTCGGAATCCTCACGCAGCAAGACAGAACCCTGCAACAGCGTGTGGCCAAAGAGCGCGGTATACGGCGTTTCGTCCGCGTGAAAGACACGATTTGGCCGGGAACCAGCATCCGAATACTGAATGCACGGATGAGTGTCATGAATCCCATGAAGGCTGTTCTACTGACCTTGGAAGAGGATGTAATCGAGATCTATGGGTACCGCGAACGCGGCAGTCAAGCGGAAGGCGAGAAGAAAGTGGAAGGCGATTCCGGACAGAAAAAGCCTAAGAAGAGGATATAACGCTACGCCCCGTCCTCAGCCGGTCGCCGTCGCGTGACGATGCACGTTCGCGGCCGTTACTCTTACGCTGTCTCGACTTTCCCAACCTGCGCGTACTGAATGACGCGGCTCGTATCCAGAATGAGGACCACTTCTCCGTCGCCGAGGATCGAGGCTCCGGCCAACAGCGGTGACGATTCCAGGTCGCTGCCAAGTGACTTGATCACGATCTCTCTCTCGCCCCGGTTGTTGTCCACAACCAGACCGATCACCTTGTTGGCCTGCTGCACGAGGGCTACATACATCCGCGAGTCCTTCGTTCTTCTTGCCGGGGGCGGCACGTCGAGCGCGTCGCACAACCGGACCAATGGAATGACTTTCCCGCGCACTTGGATCACTTCACAACGGCCCTCGATGGTTGTGATATCTTCGTCGCCGATTCGCAACATCTCCACAACGTCGGAGATCGGTAGCGCGTAGCACTCAGCGCCCACTTCGATCAGCAACGCATGAATGATCGCTAGAGTCAGCGGTATTCGGATGATGAACGACGAGCCTTCACCGTGAGTTGTCTTCACCGCAATCGACCCGCCAAGTTCTTCGATGGTCCGGCGCACGACATCCATACCGACGCCTCGCCCCGATACATCCGTAACTTTTTCCGCCGTCGAGAAGCCGGGCATGAAGATCATCCGAATAATGGAGTCCTCATCCATCTTCTCGATGACCTCTTCGCTGGCCAGATTGCGTTCGATGGCCTTCTTCTTGATTGTCTCGACGTTCAAGCCCTGACCGTCGTCGCCCACGGTCAAGGTCACGTTGTTACCTTCCCGTCCCGCGGCCAACAGCAACCGGCCCTCGCGTGGTTTCCCCGCCTTTTCACGCATCTCCGGGCATTCCAACCCGTGGTCGATGGCGTTGCGAATCAGGTGCGTTAGGGGATCGCCGATCGTGTCGATCACCTTCTTGTCGAGTTCGGTCTCTTCGCCCTCGATAACCAACGCCACCTCTTTCTTGACGTCCACCGAAAGATCGCGCACGAGTCGGCGGAACCGCGTGAGCACGTTGCCCACGGGCACCATGCGGGCTTCCATGATCGCCTCCTGCAGCTGCGTGAGAATCATGCCCTGGCTCTGGAGCGCTTCCGAGAGATCGTGTGCGTTACTCAAACTCGGATCCTTTTCGATCTTCCGGCCTAACTCCGCAACGCGACCGCGGGCGATCACCAACTCACCCACAAACTCGAGTAAGGCGTCGAGCTTATCGATCTCGACCCGCACCGTCTGTGTTCGCGCCACCTCTCCTTGCTGTCGCCGTGGAGGGGCAGTCTTTGATCTCTTCTCGGCTCTCTTGGTTGCCGGTGGACTCGCCCTCTCGGCACCTTCTACCTCATCCGTGATATCTCGCACCGACAACGTATCGATGTACGAGTTATCGAGTTGATCGTGGAT
>CAYTDF010000800.1:0-1938 GCA_964436365.1 uncultured bacterium
AGCAAAAGGGAAAAAGATTGTCCATTGTCATGGGGTGTTTGACCTTTTGCATATCGGCCATAGCTGGCTGCTCAGGGGTGAAGGTATGCCGCGGAGGATCCCTTGAACAATGCGTTCTTGTGAAGTGACCTCGAACGGAAATGCGCCCGACAATAGCTGGTAAAGGACAACACCAATGGCGTATATGTCGACACGTTGGTCGAGTTGGTCTGGAGAGTGCAACTGCTCTGGAGCCATGTAAGGAAGCGTGCCAGCAATCGTCGCTTGTTCCGACTGCTCCTCTATTGTTCCCGAAGGAAGGCTAATGCTTCGCGCTAGGCCGAAGTCCGCGATTTTCAGAGTGCCCAACGAATCAAGCATAAGATTTGCTGGTTTGACATCGCGGTGTGCGATTACTCCGTGTGATTGTGCGTGTGTCATACCGTTACAGAACTGCGCGCACCAGCGCAAAAGGATGCTCTCGTTGACTTCTATGCCGACGTAATCAGAGAGCGAATTATGACCGTTAGGATCAGGCGCGATGTACTCCGCAGCCACAAATGGCAGCCCGTCGATAAACCGAAAATAATGGGCCTTCACGACATTCTGGTGAAACCCAACATTGACCCAGGTCTCCGCCTCGCGTCGAAAGGCGCGTATCGAGTTAGGGTCATTTGTTTCTTGAAGTGTCTTCAAGACGATCGGATAGCTGAGTTCGTCGTGAGAAACCACGTACACGGACCCCATTCCGCCCTGAAAAACGTCCAGTACCCGATATTCGCCGCCGATCCATTCGCCGGGTTTGTAGACTCGGCCAGTCGAAGTCGGCGGAGGCTCTTGTGAACCATGCGAGCGTCCCTCACGATCTTGTGATTCTTCTCCAAGTCCCAGGAACCTCCGCCAATTGAACGCCACTTGCAGGCTCCTTCTGTCGACTAGACGTAACAGCGATACAAAGAATGACTAGCTTGAATCGAAATCTCCCCGCATTTTGGCGATGGCGCCATGCCATGCCGCCGGCATCTCGCACAATTCCGCTGCCACATGATCGGGGTGCGTTACCGAGTTCCACCACTCCGCGAATACTTCGCGGTTGGACACCTGTGTCTTTCGCGGATTTTCCGCAGGCGACTCCTTCCGCAAACGCGCGAAAGCCACGGCATAAGCGCGATCCCGTTCCTCGGTAGCCCGCTGCCATGGCTCGCACCAGTGGCGTTTCATCAAGTCACACGAATCACGTAAATCTTCGGATGTTTCGTCCGCAAGCGCCGACTCAAATAGGTCACGAGCATCGCCGGCCTTCAACGGTGAATCATCCGGGACGATAACGTGCGTCGGCGCAGTGAGAAAAAGCGGTGCGTCCGCATTGCCGTTTTTTGTGAACAAGGCGCTGACGCACTGGAGCAGGCTCGCGTGATTCGATACGACCTTGGCGGGAAAAAGACCGTAGACGAAAGCCGAAGGAGAAAAGGGGTGAAAGGCATGGAAGGCGAGCAGACCTGAATCAATCGACTCGACGGTCTCCAGGGTAAGCTCACATGCCGTTGGCCCATTTGGATTGAAGATTCCCCAGCGCAACAGTTCGATTCTCCCGCTAGGCGACTCGATAGGCTCGTCCAGAGAAACGGGATCGCATAAGAAATCAGTTTCGGCCGTTGCAGTTTTTTGAGCTTGAAGTGCGATTTGTTCCAGATGAAAATCTTGTACAAATGCGGATTCCAAGTCGCTCGCGTCCATACCGCTCTCGTCCGCTATTTCTTCGGTCACTTCCGACATCTGCGCGAACATCTCGTCCATATCTAGATCTGCTGGAAATGGCTGCCAGGCGTACTCTGGGATCTCCATGCCTTGCCGGATGGAATCCAGCAGCATTTCACGCTGTTGCGGATTCTTAATCATCGCCAACTTCGTCTTTTGGTCTGCGGTCAGTTGCATCGTGAGGCTCCCGGACACGTCGTG
>CAYTDF010000800.1:1948-2715 GCA_964436365.1 uncultured bacterium
ATTTGCGAGGTGGATTCAGCCTAATCTAAACAGCGTTCGACATCTCTCAATGATAATCCTCGGCGGTCATCTTTGGTTGCGGCGGATTGTGTTCTAGCACTGCCACGAGGTCATTCGTGGTGATTGGGCGACGGTTCGACAAAGCTGACCGAGCGGCCTCGTCGACAACGAATTTCAGTTCTGCAAACGAATACTCATCCGCTTGCTCAGCAATCGCAAACCATTCGATGTTGCTTTGCGGTCGGTCTTTCATAAACAGTCGAAGTGCTTCTTGCCGAGCCTCTACATCGGGAGGACCGATAAACACATGTTTGTCCAATCGTCCAGGTCGCCTCGCAGCCGGATCAACCTTTCTCAGAAAGTTAGTTGCACCAATCACGGCAATTCGCCGCTTGGCACATTCGTTGAGCTGGACCAAAAACTCGTTCACCTCGGTTGAATAATGGTGTCCCACATGATCCCCAGAGCGATCTGGAATCAGCGCGTCCAGCTCATCGAAGAAAATCAAGGCCGGAGCTTCTACGACAGCTTTCTCAAATAGCTCACCGATCTTTCCTTGTGTTCCGTGAACGTACGGGCTGGCTAGATCCGATGGCGTGATGTCAAAGAACGTGTAATCGAGTTTCTTGGCTAGTGCCCGAGCGATGTAGGTTTTTCCACAACCCGGTGGTCCGTAAAAAAGAACACCGTTTGGAACGTCGACTCGATAACGCTGATAAAGCTCGGGTTCCTGCAAAGGAAGGATAAAATCGCGCTCAAGAATTGCT
>CAYTDF010000801.1:0-2712 GCA_964436365.1 uncultured bacterium
GTCACTTTCCAGCAGTGCCGCAAACACGGCATCCGCGTCACGAAGGATCACGATTCGGATCTTCCGCCCGTCCTCTTCAGTCCCAGTCAGCTCAAGCAAGTCTTCGCCAACCTCATCTCGAACGCGATTGAGGCGATGCCGGAGGGAGGCACGCTACGTGTCGCGTGTAGCCGGACCGCGTCCGGCAGCATTCTCTGTACGGTGGAAGATTCCGGCGTTGGAATCCGCATGGACGATCTCCCGCGGATTTTCGATCCGTTCTACACCACTCGCCCAATGGGCACGGGTTTGGGGCTCTCCATCGTGCACAAGATTCTAACCCAGCACCGCTGTACGATTCAGGCGCACAATCGAGAAGAAGGCGGCGCGCGATTCGTCGTTCGTTTTCCTTCACCGCAGGAGTTGGAAGTATGAGTTCATCCCGGATTCTCCTCGTTGACGACGATTCCAGCCTATGCCGAATCACTCAATTTCAGCTCGAAGAAGCGGGCTATAAGGTCCTCACCGCTCAATGCGGCGAGGACGGTATTGCATTATACAAACAGCACGAGCCGGAGGTGGTGGTGACCGACCTCAAGATGCCGGGCATCGACGGGTTGGAACTGCTAGCGGAGATCAAGAGACTCGACGCACACGCTCTTGTCGTGGTCGTCACAGCCCACGGCTCCATCGATACCGCGATCCATGCCATGAAGCGCGGCGCACACGATTATCTCTGCAAACCTTTTGAGAAGGACGCGTTATTGGCGACAATCGAGAAGGCTCTACGCTTCCAGGGACTTATCCGCGAGAACGCGCATCTCCAGGACGAGTTATTGCAGCATTACCGTTTCGACAACATCGTCGGCGGCTCCGCCGTCATGGACAAGGTCTTTCAGATCGTCCGCCGTGTCAGCCGTACAGACTCGACCGTGCTGCTGCAGGGTGAAAGCGGGACCGGCAAGGAGCTGATCGCTCGGGCGATTCATTACAGCAGTCCACGGCAGAAGAAGCCGTTCGTCCCGGTCAACTGTCCGGCGATTCCCGAGCAGTTGATGGAGAGCGAACTCTTCGGCCACGTCAGGGGAGCCTTCACCGGTGCACATGGCGACCGCGCCGGGAAGTTTGAGTTGGCGGACGGCGGCACTCTATTCTTGGACGAGATTGCGGATATGCGTCTCGACCTACAAGGCAAACTCCTCCGGATCCTCCAAGAGAAGGAATTGGAGAGAGTGGGGGGGCAGAAACTGCAACGCATCGACGTGCGTGTGGTTGCGGCGACCAACAAGGATCTTCACCGACTCGTCGAGGAACAAAAGTTCCGTGCCGACCTTTACTACAGATTAAGTGTCGTGCCTCTCAAACTCCCGCCGCTACGCGAGAGACGTGATGACGTCCCACTCTTGGTGCAGCATTTCCTACGCGAGCACGGTGCGGAACAGATCGTCGTCGAGCCCGATCTCTATCGAGTCCTCGAGGCCTATCACTGGCCGGGCAATGTGCGCGAACTCCAAAACGCAATCGAGCAAGCTCTCGTCCTGCGCCACAACGACGAACGAATCGGCGCCCAAGACCTACCCGAGCACATCCGGCACGCGGAGACATCGAGCGAGGCCTTCCCGATCGAACTCCCTTCCACGGGCCTCAAACTCGAAGAAGTCGAGAAGCGACTCATTCAGTTGGCGCTACAAAGAGCCGAAGGCAATCAAACTCAGGCCGCCCAACTGCTCGGCATCAGCCGCCAAACTCTGATTTATCGCCTGGAGAAGTACGATCTGAAGACGGCCTCCGGTCAACCGCCCACGCAGAGCCGGTAGCGAAAGGCCCTCTCTGCCCCCGCTCAAACGTCCCGCCAGTCTGCCCCCAAAACGAGATCGGCAGCGCTGATGGGTTTGCATCACTCCACGCTGCATTTCCGCCACCCACGCACGTGTTCGAGCCCAGCGAGGCACCCAACACACTGAATCTCTGCAACATAGCGATAGAGTCGCGATGGAGCCCAACTGGCACATCTTCTGCATACACGCTCTGCAACATAGTCGGTATGCGTTCAGCGACCCCAAGGAGCTACCTCATGACTCAATCCACGTTCCTCAATCCCGTTCGAGGAGCATTGGCATTAGCCACCGTGCTCTGCCTTTCTTTCAGCGCTCTCCCGTCATACGCACAAGGAGACAACGACGGATCCCAGCAGGCCCATTCGGGGAGTAGCCAGGCCACCTCATCCGCCAAGACGGAGAAGCCCAAGGTCCCCCAGGGCGATCCCTACACCTTAGACACATGCCCCGTAACAAAACAGAAACTCGGCAGCATGGGGAAGTTCGAGAAGAGTACCGAGGAATACGTGAAATGGATCGATGACAATCTGACCAAGCGGCAAGAGCCTCTCTACCCGATCGAGACCTGCCTTATCAGTGGCGGGAAACTTGGCGGGATGGGCGATCCTCTGAACTACGTCTACAAGAACCGCCTGGTTCGTTTCTGCTGCAAAGGGTGCGTCAAGAAGTTCGAGGCCGACCCGGCCAAGCATCTCGCGCTACTCGACAAGGCCGTGATCGCCAAACAGACAAAGGACTATCCTCTTGAAACGTGTGCGGTATCCGGTCAGAAACTGGGGAGCATGGGCGATCCTATCGACGTCGTCATCGGCAATCGACTCGTCCGTCTCTGCTGCAAGGGCTGCGTCAAATCACTTCGGCAGGACCCGCTCAAGTACTTCTCGAAGTTGGATGC
>CAYTDF010000802.1:0-2710 GCA_964436365.1 uncultured bacterium
CACAAGTGCTTGGCTATCGCGAAACGTCAGCTGGAGGCGGGTGCGAAAGGACTCACCTGCGCGAAACTCTCGGAAGCGGAAGTGATGAGCGAGGTCTGCGACGATATCTTCGTCGCGTATCCGATTGTCGGGGAACCGAAGTACGAACGTTTGGAGCGGCTTTGCGAGTCGACTCGTATGCGGGTCGGTGTCGAGAGCGTCCCCGGTGCAGAACTCCTGAATCAGCATCTCAAGAAGAGGGGGCGCACGCAGCCGGTAATGGTCAAGGTCGATACAGGCTTGAGGCGCACGGGGGTGCAGTTTGAGAAGTTGGAGGACCTGTTGCGGCAGTTGGCTGGATTCTCTCATCTCGATGTCGTGGGGCTTTTCACGCACGAGGGCATGGCCTACGGGTACGGGGACAGAGAGAAGATCCAAGTCTTGCTTGAGGGTGTCGCGGGAACGTTGAGTGCGTCACAAGCGATTTTCGAGGACGTGCTCGGCAAGAAACCCGAACTCAGCCCCGGGTGTACGCTCACCGCACCCTTGATTACGAAAGAATACGGTTTTACGGAAGTCCGTCCCGGTGCGTACGTGTTCAAAGACGTCTACTGCACGACCGGCGGGATCTACGAAGAGGACGAATGCGCGCTACGTGTTCTGGTCCGGGTGGTTTCCGTCAAGAAAAACGGCCGGGTGGTTATCGATGGCGGCTCCAAAACATTTGCGCTCGACCGGCATACCGAGTTCGGGTACGGAAAAGTGCTCGAAGGACCCGGTATGGAGTGGCGTCGTCTCACCGAAGAACACGGCGTCCTCGGAGCCGAAAAGCCGGATGCGTTTCAGGTGGGTCAGCTCCTGCAGGTGATCCCCGCTCACGTTTGCGCCGTGGTCAACCTGCATTCGCATCTGGTCCTGCATCAGGATGGGCGAATCATCGACAGACTCCCCATCGATGCGCGCGGTTGTGTGGCCTAGCCAAGCCAGCGGAGCGTATTTTCCCGAGTCACCTTCTCGCGTAGCGCGACCGGCAACGCGTGTGCGCAGGCGGCTTCGTCCGCGTATGTGCTCTTCAGCCGAAACGTGCCGAACTCTGTCTCTCCCACAAAACTGTAATACGGCGCGTCGGAGCCCCACAGGAGACGATCCGGGTACGCTTCCGCTAAGTCGCGCAGGACTCGCTCCGGGCGCGTGTAATCGCTCTGAAAACGGATTTCCGGCGATGCCACGACGGGCGAATTCTCCACGGCGAGTTGACAGTGAACGCGAAGCGCCGAACAATCGAACCACGCGTTGGGCAATGCCGCCAGACGTTCCATCGCTTCTCCATCGAAGCGTAACGAATGCGCCAAGCAGAAACGGATGTCGGGGACCTTCTCGACAATATCCAAAACGTCGCCGACCTGCGCGTAGGGATCGTCCCGGTGAACGCTAGTGTGGATCAACACAGCCAGGTCGAGATCGCGCGCGAGATCCAAGAGGACCTGGCCTTCATTCAAAAGGCTCAGAATCGGAGTCTGCAGAATCGTCGTCTGGAACTTCAAACCGTAAAATCGATACGTATTCGACAGGGAACGGAGCGCCTTAGCTTGCGCCTCCGGCTCGCGGGCCGGGTCGGCGATCATCAGCGGATAGGTTCTCTCGGCCGCCTCGCGAGATGTCTCTTGGATTTCCCACAGCAAGTGCCGGTTCTCGTACGCATAAGGGACGCGCTCCAGTCTGTCTGTGGAGACGACTTTCCCCTCGCGAAGCGCCGGAAGGTCCATCGTGAGGTTCGAGACCATAGGGAAAACAACCCAGCGCTCGACGCCTTGGGCGTTTCCCTCGGAGAGCAGAGTGGGCAGGTCTTGGCAATAAGGTAACTCATCCCGCAAATAGGCGAGCAACTCGACCCCAACGTGTGTGTGACAGTCGATCATCATCTCTCTTCGCGCCCGGAAAGAACCATCACTCATGCCGGAGGGCAACGATCGGATCCAATTTAGCGGCCCGCACGGCGGGGTACAATCCAAACACGATCCCGACGGCCATACTGATGCCGAGCGAGAGAGCCAAACTGTAGAGGGTGACAACGGTCGGCATGCCCGCAAAGTGGGTGATGAGCCAAGGGATGAGCACCCCGATCCCGATCCCGACAAGCCCTCCCGCCGTCGAGAGAACGACCGTTTCGATCAAAAACTGCGTAACGATCTGTCTTCGATTGGCGCCAATCGCTCTGCGGATGCCGATCTCCCGCGTCCGTTCCGTAACCGAGGCCAACATGATGTTCATGATACCGATTCCACCGACCAGCAAACTGATTCCGGCGATGGAGCCGAGGACGATGTTGAACGTGCGTTTCGTGGCCTCCGCTTGGCGAATCAACGCAAGGGGGACGCTCACTTGATAGTCGACCTTTTTGTGGAAGCGCTTGAGCATGGCTTCGATGCCATCCGCCACCGGTTCCACATCTTCGATCCGAGCCACTTCGACGATAATCTGGTGGAGTTGAACCATCTCTCGAATCTGCGTTCCGGACGAGAACTTCGTGAACATATCGCCGAAACGTTCCCGGGCCACATCGATGGGGATATAGGCGTCTGTCTGCCGGTCCGGTGTCTGTATTCCGCCGTGGATGCCCTCTTCGTTTTTCACAATCCCGATCACCTCCAGAGACTCGCCGCCGATCCGTAACGACTGACCGATCGTATTTTCCGCGGCCAAAAGCTTACGTGCGCCGGTCTCTGTGAGC
>CAYTDF010000803.1:0-2709 GCA_964436365.1 uncultured bacterium
TCGCCTCCCTCGGTGATGTGAACCTGCAGGACCCGTACAACCCCGCAAATATGCAGGAGACACTGGGGGCCGACGTGCCGACATACGTGTGGGTGAACTACCAAGGCGCGTGGGGCACCACCTCCGCCCAGAGTAAGTGGGGCGCGTTTGCCGGTCAGTTTCCCCAGGGGTATGCGTTGAACTCACAAGGACCGGATCACCAACATTCAGGCGGTTCGCATATCCCGTTGGAACTGAAGTTCGATCAGGCGGTTGTGGGCGGCAATGTTCCCGCCGGGAACCCGTACGACAAACTCTACGATACCTCCAACGGCCTGAACAGCTTGGGGGATATCGTACGATACGGCGGCGAAGTCGCGGGGATTGTCTCGGGTTGTTGAGCGGTTCCTGTCCAAGCCTATTGACGTGGGAGAACCGACACGAGTAGAGTTGTGCCGAAGAGACTCCAACGACCGCGGGGTGCGATAACGATGCCTGTTTGCCCGAAATCCCGAACGGGATTCACTCTGATCGAACTGCTGATTGTGGTGGCGATCATCGGGATCTTGGCGGCGATCGCGGTGCCGAATTTTCTGAACGCCCAAATCCGAGCCAAGATCGCGCGGGTGCAGACGGACCTGCGTATGCTGGACGGACAAGCCACGGTCCGGCATGTCGATACATCCCTGTGGCTGATCGATGGGGACGACTGCGGCAGCGAAGAGAAATGCTGCTTTCCCGAGGGATGGACGTTCTTTGGCCGTACGCCCTCCGAGGCGGGGGTTCCGTGCACGGTGTCACAAATCCATTTCGACGGCCGTATTTGGGCGATGCTGACGACGCCGGTTTCTTACGTCAGTTCCATTCCGACCGATCCCTTCGCGAAAGGAATGTTCTACGGCTATGGCGATTGGAACTGCTCGAACATGGGCGGCTTCGAATACGTGATGTTCGGCGCGGGACCCGACGGCGATTTGGGGGACGGCAGGACTCTGTACGAGGCCAGCAACGGTCTAGCGTCGAATGGGGACATCTTCGTTGCACGGAAACTGCGAAGCCCTCAGAACTAATGCCGTTTGCGAAACGATAATCGGATAGGGAAAAAGTTGGCCGTTCGGTTGACGCGGGGGCGTAGCGCGGTCTTCCTATGCGGATAATCCCCGGCGATGCCCTAACTGTTCTGTTGCTGTAGCGACCAGCGGAGAAAAGCGTCGATGTAATCATCGAGGTCACCGTCGAGAACGTTTTGCACGTCCCCGCGTTCGGCACCGGTGCGGGTGTCCTTGATCATCTGGTATGGATGCAAAACGTAGGAGCGGATCTGATTGCCCCAGGCGATTTCCTTCTTTTCTCCGGAGAGGGCCTCGTTGCGTTCGGCCTGCTCCTCCAACGCCTTCTCATACAGGCGGGCGCGCAAGACCTTCATGGCCGTGGCGCGGTTCTGATGCTGAGAACGCTCGTTTTGGCAGGTCACAACGATGCTTGTGGAGAGGTGCGTAATACGTACGGCGGAATCGGTTACGTTGACATGCTGCCCCCCCGCGCCCGACGAGCGGAAGGTGTCGACGCGGATATCCTTGTCGAGGATCTCGATGTCGATGTCGTCGCCGACCTCTGGCGAGGCATGCACGGCGGCGAAGGAGGTGTGCCGCCGGCTGTTACTGTCGAACGGTGAAATGCGCACGAGCCGGTGAATGCCGTTTTCGGCGCGGAGCCGTCCGTACGCATAGTCGCCCTTGATATGGATGGTGGCGTTCTTGATGCCCGCTTCGTCGCCCTCTTGCCGATCGATCAGATCGTACTTGAAGCCGCCGCGCTCGCAGAACCGGAGGTACATGCGGAGGAGCATGGACGCCCAGTCGCAGGACTCGGTGCCGCCCGCACCGGGGTGGATGTTGAGGAAGCAGTTGCTCTGATCCATCTCGCCGGAAAGCGTGCACTGGACCTCGAGTTTATCGAGTTTTGCCCGCAGACCGTCGGCCTCGGTCTGGAACTCCTCTTCCTGGCCCTTCTCTTCCTCTAGGGCCGAGAGTTCGATCAGTTCAGCGAGATCGACGACGGCCGAGGAGAGCTCGCCGTGAGGCTGGACAACGTCGCGGAGTCTCTTGATGGCGCGGGGGTGTTCTTGGGCCTTCTTGGGGTCGTCCCAGAAGCCCGGAGCGTTCATCTCCGTCTCTAACCGCTGGATTTCGTCACGCTTTCCAGCCAGGTCAAAGATAGCCTCCCAGCTCTTCGAGACGTTGTTTGATCTGGTTGACAGTATTCTGCTGCTCTTCGTACATGCCGATTTCTTCCTTCGCGGACCGACTGTGCCGCGATTTACCGCCGGATACAACGGCTCATGGGACTAATGTGTCTTCCAAAAATTCTTTCCGATGGGAAAACGCTGAAGGCCCGGCCACCGCAGGCCCTTCGGGCGCTAATCGGATGTACGATCGAGAGATGCTCCAGAGGAGTCCCTGTGGTAGGCTTTAGCGTATCTGCAGAGGCGCTGTGCGCGCCCCGCTGGAAGGAACTTCCGAGGGACGATCCCATGTCTGTATCCGGCAACCGACGCTCCGAAGTTCAGGCCGCCGCGCATCTCGTGGCGATCGAGAAGTTCGCCGATTTTGCGAGCCAGTCGGCGGCGGGGTTGCGTACGGAGACGGTGGGTGCGGCGCTGTCGGCGTTTCTGCGTTCGTTTCTGCACTTCGCTGTGGGGGCGGTGGTGCTGGATCGTCCGACGCCGGG
>CAYTDF010000804.1:0-1326 GCA_964436365.1 uncultured bacterium
CTGAACCACCTGAACCACCTGAACCACCTGAACCACCTGAACCACCTGAACCACCTGAACCACCCGAACCACCCGAACCACCCGAACCGCCTGAGCCCTCGGTATCGCCGTCTTCGGGCGCATCCACTTCACCGGAAGGACTTTCGGGAGATGAACTCCCCTGCTCCTCTCCGTCTCCCTCCGTCCCGTCTTCAGCGTCACTGGATGCCTCTTCGTCACTCGGTGCGTCATCCCCTTCACCTTCCGCAGGAGAGCCTTCGGACTGATCCGCAGTCGGTTCGTCTAACTCGTCCGGGGCCGCGTCGTTCGCCTTCTCGGCGTCTCGCTCCGCTAGCTCGGGCTCACCCGGAGACGCTCCAGCCCCGCCCCCGCTCCCCACACCGGATGTCCCCTCTTCCGCACCGTCCGCCTCCGGTTCTCCAACCTCGGGCTCGCTCTCCTGGGGCGTCGCCTTCGCTTCCGGTGCCGTATCGTCGCTCGACGCGTCTTCATCTACACCGGGCACATCGGCAGTCTTCCCCGGCCCCGGGCTCTCACCGGCGGCCTTCCCGGCGCTCCCCGAGCCCACGGCGCTTCCGTCCACACCTTCGACTCCTCCCACACCTTCTCCGGCCGCACCGCCTGCAGTTGATGAAGAGGGCGGACCCGCCGATTGAGCGGATTGAGCCCCATCCGATTCTCCAGAATCCTCGAACATATCAGACAGGGTGATCAGTTTGGGCCACTGGGCTTTCCCTGTGTCACGTTCGAAAGCGTATTCCAGGAACCGGCCGCTCCGGTCGATACGAACCGGCGATTTGGTGACCGGTTCCGACCAGCGCGTACCACCGCTCGATCGGCTGGGAGGCCACACTCGGTAATGGAGCGTCAACTCGGGCGAGTCGTTCCAGGCCAAGGCCAAGAACGTGCCGATACGCTCGATGTCGAACTCCGTCGCCAGCCGCTCGGTCCCTGGAAGGGGTTCGTGACTGCTTCCCCCGCTGGCTCCCCAATGCACTCGCTTTCCCCCCGGGGGCACGCGCACGTTCATTGTCCGATAGGAGGAGTTTCCCAGGTCCATCATCATGTCGCACAGCCAATCCAGGCGTAGCGAATGAAAATCGATGATCGCTCCCCCCGTGTTGGGCTGCAGCACGTGCGCCACAAACTTCCACTGGGAGTCGGGTTTGAGGGTATCGAACCGCAGCAGCTCGGGCGGTTTTGCATAGGCATCCGCGATCCACAGTGCCTTGTGGGTCGCGACCGGCGTCAGATTCTTGAACTTTTCCGGAAGTGTTGTGAGATGGGTCCATTTCCCAAGTCGGGCTCGGCCCATCGGATCGATAT
>CAYTDF010000804.1:1336-2709 GCA_964436365.1 uncultured bacterium
TCGCGCCGCCAGACCTCCCGCGTACCGCTCGCCGACATGCCCACTGCGAAATCGGACCCCGGCAAGTGTTGCAGTGATACGCCGCTCAGTTCGCTTGGCGCGTCACTGTTTTCCGGCGTACGCCAACCCCAGGCGTCTCGAAAATCTTCTGGCGTATGCCGCAGGATTTGGATTTCACCCCGCCCCTGCGCCTCGGCTGTATGCGGAATTGCCTGAAAAACGACCAGAGCTACTGTGAGCAACGCGGTAACGGCGGCGAGTGACAGGCAGACCTTACCCGGTGCTGAGAACTTCCACGCAGACCGTTGGACCGACACGCCAGCACCTCCTTTGCACCGCTTTACCGTCTGGCTATCAATCCATTATAACACTTCATGGGGGGAGTCTGTCTCCCATCCGCCCTTTGTAACAGCGGTTCGCTCAAAAGGCTCCGCGATCTGCGCTTGCCGGTTAGACCAAATTTGATATATTGATAGCAGCAATGAAAGTAAAACAACTGATTTGGGTGGGATCGTCCAGGAGAGATTTGAAGGCTTTCCCGAGTCCCGTTCGTCACGTCTTCGGCCAAGCCCTGTATGAGGCACAGACAGGAGAAAGACATCCATCTGTGAAGCCTATGGTGGGAATGCGTGGCGTTCAGGAGATTGTGGACCATTACGACAGCGACACCTACCGTGCGGCATATACGGTCAAATTAGGAGACGTTGTCTATGTTCTGCATGCTTTTCAGAAGAAGTCCAAAAGAGGCGTAAAGACACCCAAACGTGACTTGGATCGAATCAAGAACCGACTCAAGGAAGTCGAGGCGATACACAGGACCACGCAAGAGAGTGGAGCGAGAAAATGAGTTCGAAACGACCGAATCATGAAGTGAGCGACGGAAACGTATTCGCTGACCTTGGCTTACCCCAACCTGAAAGGCGACTTGCGAAGGCGGAGCTTGTGCATCAGATCGGTGTTCTCATTCGAGAGCGAGGTCTCACACAGAAATGCGCTGCGGAGATATTAGGGATTCCGCAGCCACGTGTCTCGAAACTGCTCCGTGGAGATTTGTCTGGATTCTCGATGGACAAACTTCTCCAACTACTCAATGCGCTCGATCAGGATATTGAGATCATCGTCAGGCCACGGCCGCGCTCACGTGACCATGCTCTCGTGCATGTAACCGCCATCTGAATGCCGTCCCCCCCTCACTTCACTCGCCCGCCGCGCGTGTCGGCTTTCGGAAATCGCGTATCTCAAAATCGCTGCGGAATCCCATCTTCTCGTAGGTGAACGTGTCCGGGGCCAGCGGCTGATTCACCACCGTGTTGAAGAACGTAACCGTCTTCCAACGAGTATCTGGCCAATCATCCCAGTTCGATTCGTAGGTA
>CAYTDF010000805.1:0-523 GCA_964436365.1 uncultured bacterium
CCACGCCATTCGGGCCTCCCGGCCAATTCTGGGACAATTAAAAAGGAGGCTCCAAACAGAAGTCTCCTGCTCATTTGTTTATTCTTTTGATCGATCGAGGGAAAGGGGATTCTTGCCCGATTGCCCTAATCATCCACTGCCCGTCGTCTGTCCGCGATCAGAGTGATTCCAGAATATTCTCAGCCGCGCGACGTGAAACATCGCGTCCTTCGAAACCGCCATCCGCCAGCGTCAGCTTGGCTTGGCTTACGGCTTCCGCGCGTACATCCGGTGAACTCTTGGCGGAGCCGACAAGACGGTTAAGTGTCTGGCCTTCCCGTGCGCCTTCTGAGAGTTCAACGCTGTCTGAAGCCGTAGAAGCCCCGCCACTCGTGGCTTTGGCTTCTTTGCTTCGCGCGCTCGACTGAGAGCGATCTGCCGCTCGACTCGACTGGACCGATTGGTTGCCTATTCCCGTTATGTCAACCATGGTCTGCCTCCAGGATCATCGGTTGCCCGTGATCTCTTAACCTTCCCATTTTCC
>CAYTDF010000805.1:533-2694 GCA_964436365.1 uncultured bacterium
ATGCCCTATCCCAACTCGTGGCATCTTTTTCTTCACTTCAGTTATCGACCGGCGAAAGGCTTTCTTGAGTCCGATCCATTTCTTTTTTGTAAGGAGGAGTATACAACCCGAGCCGCGCCTTGGAGCATTCCAGTGCGGTGGTGCCTTTTCTGTCTTCCTCCAGAACTGCCTTGCTTCGTTCTCCAACAGATATGATCGACAAAATCCGCCACAGGCTTGAGCGAAAAGAGCGATTTTGGCCACGTACCGAGCGATAAGAGAACCGCCTCACTCAAACGTGCGCTCTTTGGGAAGTAAATCGGCGAGTTCTCGTTCATCCGCCGGGATTTCCCCGAGTTCGTAGTACTCTCCTTTGACAAAACTGGCCGGACCTCGCGTACGTTCGGGAAAACTCCCGCCCAACGGGGTGAAGACCCGAAGATAGATACCGATCAGGAGCACGGCGGCCGCGATCCATAGCCAGTTCTCCAAGCGGCGCAGCAACCGAGTTTGTGGTGTAATCATAAGCTTGTTCCATCGTCACGCACGGGGTCGCCGCCCCGCCGTCATTCTCGTTATGCTAGCATTGCCGCACCGGCCATGCCATATAGTCTCGGGTATCCTTCCCGGGGCAACTCACCGGGAACTCGTAAAGCAAGAAACCTTACCACCGCCTAGCCGTTCGTCGGCAAGCAGAGGCGTAACGATTGGCCCACACTCTATTTACTCATGGCCCCCGCGGAAGGTCACGCGCTCTTTCGTCCACCGCCAAAGGCAGCCAGCCCCCACGCACTCGTCATCCCCCACGTTTGCCGTTACCCTCTTGGCTCTGGAGCGTCTCTCGAAGCTTCTCCACGGTGCGCACAAATGAAGTGGCGCTTACAACAAAGTACCTGCGGTGACCGGGCGCTCGGCCTTTTCCACGAGAAGAGGACGTGTGGAAGACAGTTCAACATGCACAACCGATTTGCCAATATCGCCAACTATCTGACAATGGCCCGGATCATGATGATCCCGCCGTTCTTTGTCGCCGCCGCTTACCACTTGCGGGAAGTCAACAATGGGGGGCAGCCGGGGGAGTGGGACATGATGCCTGGCGAGCCGACGTTCCGGCTGGGGTTGCAGATTCTGTTTATCTGCATCGTGACCACGGACTTTTTGGATGGGTATATCGCCCGCCGGACAAAGACGGTCTCGTCGCTGGGAAGTCTGCTGGATCCTCTCGCGGATAAGCTTTTCGTCCTGACCACCATCATCCTTTTTGCCGTGTACCGTCAGATTCCGCCGTGGCTGGCGGTCATCATCATCAGCAAGGAAGTTCTCGTGGTCATCGGCTGGGCTTTGCTAGCCACAGTTGAGAATCGGGTGGGCGCCAAGCCGATCCTGATGGGGAAATGGGCGATGGCTTTCACGTTCGCGGCGATTTTCGTCGTCGTCTTCCACTTCCCATCGCCTCTTCAGCAGGTGATCTTCGGCTTGGCGGGGTTCACGGCCACAGCCTGCTTTCTCCAGTACCTCTGGTACGAGCTGCGGCCGCAGCCGAACGGTAACGGCGATGAGACCGGCAATGGCCTGAAATGAGATTGTAGCTCCAATTGAAAAGGGGCGCGGAAAAACGATCCCGCGCCCCGAATGAGCGTCGTAGAAAACCTCAGCGGTCGGTGCTATCCGACAGCCTCTTCCCCTTCGGCGGCTGCTTCGGCCTCCGACTCCTCAATGTGATGCGATTCGACATCGAGCGTGACATCGAGCATGTCGTCGGGGCTGGTCTTGATCTCCAAACGATTGATCGTGTTGAGCGAGGCACCGTATTCGAGGCGGTGCAGGAATCGGCAGAAGGCTTTGAAGTCCGACTGGAACTCCACCGCCGCGGCGCGCTTGATGTAGTAATCTTCGCCCGTATCTTTCAGGTTCTTGTTGTGACGTTCGATCACTTCCTCGGGAATCTCACCGGCGGTCTCCATCTTCCGCCAGGCGGCGAGTTTCTTCCGGTTTTCCTGCTTCTCGATCATCAACAGAGCGAGCTCTTCTTTAGACTTCAGCTCACCGGTCTCTTCGTCGTACATATCGTCGGTGTAACCGCCACCACCCATCATGCCCATGCCGCCATAGCCACCCATCATGCCCATGCCACCCATGCCCATGCCGCCCATGCCCATGCCGCCCATACCCATGCCGCCCA
>CAYTDF010000806.1:0-2693 GCA_964436365.1 uncultured bacterium
TCAACCAGAGGTTGGGAGCCGCTTCAAATTCAACTAACTATGGCACATACTCGCCCTTCGCGGCAGTCTTGCAGGCTCGTAGCGCCTCCCCGGATCGGTAGAGAATTTTTCCGTGAGGCTGTCCGCGCGAAACGGCTCCGCTCACATCATAGGTCAGTTTTCCGCCGAACCCCCCAAGGAGGAACCAGCGAATCGTCCTGGACTTTCTGTCGTACACACCACCGGCGCTGATATTGGAAACTCGCCATCCACGGGGGACGGTTTCCTGCACGGCAATCGAGTCGGGCGTTCCCTTGCCCAGCAACTCGAGGGTGACCGTTCGAGTGGGCCCAGAGCCGGGTTCGGAAAGGCTTCGCTTCGCTCTCATCGTGACGGCTTCGCGCTGGATCTTTCCGGCGGGACCTCCCCGTTTCCGCTTGGTCACGAGCGGCACGTAGTCTCCGTCGGCTTCACAACGATACTCGCCACCGGCCTTCCAGAGGCTGGCCGCTTCGAGCAACTCGGATGTTGTGGGCACGTCGCTCCCGTGCTTCCAATCGGAGGCCGCGCTCAACAGCTCACTGGTGGAGATGACGAAATCGCCGTTCGTGTCAGCGGAGTGCGGCGGGCATCCCTCCTCCAACTCGGCACGGAACGAGGCGGTGCGCTCGGCGCGGTCGGCATCGAAATAGGTGACAACCCCCTCGAAAACATAGTTCCGTGTGCTTCCCGAAGGCGGTTCCACGACGAATGCCAGCGGTTCGGTGAAATCGGCCAAGAGGAACCAGCGGATCATTCTCGCCCGCTCGATCCAAGTGCCCTGCCGCCCGATCTCGAAAGGCGTCAATCCGTTGGAGACATAGAGTTCGACAGCGAGACTGTCGGGCGTGAACCCGTCAAGAAGATCGATCAGAACCGAGACTGTCACCGGATGCCCGCTTTGGTACGCGGGGGGATCGAAAACCGCTTCCGCCGTGAGAGTCGGTTGGGGCTCGGCCCGCGGAACGATGGCGAACACGTCGGAATAGGCGAAGAGCCCTTCCTGAGCGTCCCCAACCCGGAGCACGACGCCATCGTAAGCGTTGGCCTCCTTGATGTCGGTCCAGCGGTCCGCGGCACGGACATTCCACTCCGCACGGCCGCTATTCGCGATGTTTGCCAGCCGGGGAACCGGCAGCCAGGTCAGTTCGTCGTCGAAACTGATCTCGACAGAGACGTGCGTGAGGTCTGGAATAATCTCCCACTCGATCGCCGTCGCCTCTCCCCACGTCAAGAATTCGCCCTGGCCGGGCGCGGTCACAAAGTAGTCCACGCTGAAAGTGCCATAGACCCACGTGTCCCCGAAATCGCGAAAATCGTTCCATCCGCCAAAGAGGACGCACTCACCGAAGTACCAATCGTATTCCATGGCGGCTTCGCTGCGAGATTCCGGTCCGTACTCGTCCAACATCGTCCACTGTTCGCCATCCCAGGCCCAAGTGTCGAAATACCGCCCCGATCCGTAGTACCCGCCAGAGACAATCGTCGCGGAGAGATCGCCATTATAGGCCATCGCGTGGAACGCTCGCGCACCGGGCGTAGGCACGTCGGGGCCGCTTTCGACCAGCAATGTCCACCCCTGGCCATCCCAGGCCCAGGTGTCATCAAGAAACTCGTCGTCGTTCGAGCCGCCATAGAGAAGAACCGTCTGGGAGAAATCGTCAAACACCATTTTGTGTCCAAACCGCCCCGCCGGTCCGGTCGTCGCCAGAAGCCGCCAGCTCATCCCGTCCCACTCCCACGTCTCATTCGAGAAACGCCCGAGGGACTCCTCAAACCCGCCGAACAGGATCACACTGTCGTTCGCCCAGTCGTAGACCATCGAATGCCCGTAGCGGGGCGTCGGTCCGCCACCGGCAACAAGCGTCCAGTCTTCCCCGTCGAATTCCCAGGTGTCCCCAAATTCGAAGCCGGTCTCGCTGTCGTTGGCACCTCCGAACAGGACCGTCCTGCCGGAGAAGGCATCGTAGGCCATGGCGTGGTAGCCCCGAGCCGCAGGCTGCGACGAGGTTTCGATGCGCACCCAATCGAGACCGTCAAACTCCCAGGTGTCGTCGAGAGGCCCGCCGCCCCACCCACCGAACAGGAGCATGACAAATCGCTCCTCGTCATACACCATCGCATGAGAAGATCGGGGAGAAGGCCCCTCGGTGGCAATGCGCCACCACGAGCTTGAATGACTTTGGTCGTGGAGCGTGTAGGCGCTGGTCGTGGCCGGCTCGTATTGCTCCACGTGTAGGTAGACGACGCCGGTGATCTCGGGAGTGTGCACGAGCAAGAAATTCAGATCGTCGCCACCGTCGTCGTCGCTCGCCAAGATCGTGGTCCCGTCACCCGCGTAGAGATTTGCGGTCGTGTCGATGTCGCCCTCGGATTCAAATAGATACGTCACATCCGCGGTGAGTTCGAACCGAAACCAATCGCTAAGATCGGAAAGCCCCAGAGTGTGCGGCCCATGGCTTCGAACATCGGGGCCCGGCTCGCCGAGAGAAGTCCCGCCGAGATAGGTGTTGTCGGTCGGATCCCAGTTATCCGCCATGCACGGCAGAGCCATAACGAGTAAGCAAAAGAGCGTCGCGGTACGGTTCATGGTTCCCTCCAGGGAGACACGCCCGGCTGGCCGGACGAGAGTCAATCCCATTTCTAGTTGATTTTAGGCGGCTCCTTCTGTCTTC
>CAYTDF010000807.1:0-2693 GCA_964436365.1 uncultured bacterium
TCACGGTCGCCGCCCAGAGAACAGGCTTGGTCACAACATGGAGTTCGACGGCTGAACATGCCGGTCAGCGGATGATCCTCTGCTGGATCGAAAGCGGAGAGACAGAAACTTCATGTGCGGAATGGCCGCTAGAAATCATGGCCTCCGAAACGAGGTCTCCCTCCTTCTTGGCCGGCGTGTGGATCGAACCCGGCGCGCTCGTCGGATCCACTTACCCCAACAAACGGCCGACGACGGTGCAAGACGTAACAGACGCCGTGGACGCCATGGATGCCGTCGGGATGAAGACGATCATCATTAGCTACGTGGAAGCCGTTCTCTTCGGCTATAGACCCTTCTATCCGACTGCGATTCCGGAGTTGGGAAATCCACCACTTGATTTCGATGTCGTCGGTCTGGTACTGGACCGTGCGGCCCAAAACGGCCAACACGTTTTTCTCGGATTGGGCCGGGGGAACGATCTCTACCTGATCGGGAATGGCTTGAACGATGAAGCGCGCCTTACCACCGCCCTGGAGTTGGGTGGGCGCGTCGCGGAGGAACTGTGGGAACTGTACTCTCACTCCCCAGCATTCTATGGGTGGTATCTATCCCACGAGGCCAACGCACTCGAAGCCGCAAGCGCGTACTATAACCCCATGGCCGATTTCCTGCACGATCTCAGCCCCGACAAACCGGTCATGATCTCGCCATCCGGGACACCGATCCTCTCTCGCCAAGTTCTGCAGAACAGTCACGTCGATATTTTCGCGTACCAGGACGCCGTTGGCGCAGGCTATGTCCCCTACGTGTACACCTACGATCCGGAGCGGCGCATCGCCACGCTGCCCGAGGTGTTTGCGTCGTATCGGTCCGTGCATAGAGAATCACAGAAACATCTTTGGGCCAATCTGGAACTTTGGGAAATGACGGGGCCGAACTATGGTTATCCGTATCCGGCAGCGGATGAGCGCGTGCTGCGACAGATTCAGATTGAAAAAGAGTACGCGGATGTGCTCACGGGCAACGAGTTCTTTGGCATGATGGAGCATCCCGAAAGCACGGCGGAACTCGGCGGCCCCCGGGCGGTTCAGCTGTATGTAGGCTACAGAGAGCATGCAGGTAGCGTCTGGTGTCCTCCGCCAACATGCGTCGAGTTGTGGCAGCGTCATGGGTCCAGATAACATGGAAAGAGAGCGCCCAAGCGGCGCAAGGAGAAACGTGCATGAAATTGCCCAGAAGAGATAGAGCAGGGTTTACACTCATTGAACTCTTGATCGTCGTTGCCATCATCGGGATTCTCGCGGCGATCGCCGTCCCGAACTTTCTCAACGCCCAAATCCGCGCCAAGGTGACGCGCTCTCTCTCCGATCACAAAGCCCTGTTGATGGCGGAACAGATGTATCGCTTGGACGAGAACTCCTATCACATTCATTCCCATACGCCTTGGCAGCACGTCCCCCTCACGACGCCCATCGCGTACTTGAATGTCTGGCCCGTCGATGTCTTTCAAGAAGGAGAGACCAAGGGCGCGGAACTGTTCGATCCCTATGCGAAACGGACCGTGCACTGGGAACCGATCATGCTGATGGGCGGAGCGGTCCAGCAGAATTTCTTCCGTGATTTTCCAGGGATGGCGGGATGGAACTCCAGCGCCGGTCCGGCCTCGGTCCCACTCCCCTATAGCGATATTGTCGAGGCATCTTACGACAGCACGAACGGGTTGATCTCGGACGGGATGATCGTGACCCCGGTCCCCGGAAGTCCGACCGCCGATTATAGGTGCTTATGAACAAGTACAGTTCTCGTGCAAAGTAAACATTACTCTCAATTGGAATAGATTGAACGTCCAACCCACAAGGAAACCTGTGGCTCGGGGGCCAATTCGTCATTCTGTGTAGTCAAGAAAGACGATATTGCAAGCAGTTGCTTTCTGGGAGAGCCCGAGTAAGATGCACGGAGATCGAAGTCGGCTGCTTCGGAGCCGGGAGGGCTTCTGTATCCTTATTCTTACAATCGCTCGATCTCCCCGATGAAGGAAATCTTTTGTCATGTGAGGATCGTTTCAATGAGTCAGAGTTCGCAATCCGCCGTTCCACCGGTCGGGGCTTCTACCGGCCCGAACCGGATCGTCTCCGTCGATCAGCTGCGTGGTTACGCCATCTTCGGCATGATCTTCGTTAACTACTTGGGGAACTTCCCGGTGATGCCCGAGACGTTCCGGCATCACCACTACGGATTCTCGTACGCCGATACAATCGCTCCGCTGTTTATGTTCGTGGTCGGAATCGGGTTTCGGCTGTCAGTCCCACGGCGTGTGCAGAAAATTGGAAAGCGCGCCGCGTATTGGGCGGCCGCTAAACGCTACATAACCCTCATTGTGGTCGGCGTGATCGTTTATGGCGGGGAATGGCAATGGATTTGGGACGCGCTGGTGGATATTGGCTTTGCGGGGCTGTTGGCCTTGCCGTTCATCCTGTCCAGGGCGAGCGTTCGCGTCGGCGCGGCCATCGTCTATTTGCTGATCTTCCAGTGGTGCTTTACCCATATGGGCTATGGCGAATGGACGATGCGCAATAGCATCGACGGTGGACCGCTGGGGCCGTTGAGTTGGGCTTTCAGTCTTTTGCTGGGGACGTTGGCCTACGATCTGATCGCGACAGGCGACCGGCGGCGGATCGTTCTTCATTCCCTGGCCTGGGGAATCGGGCTCT
>CAYTDF010000808.1:0-2671 GCA_964436365.1 uncultured bacterium
ACTTCGAGTTCCTGCGTGGCACCGACTCTCCGAAATGTTTTCTTTTCGAGCACCTGAAGCAGTTTGGCCTGCACGCTGTGGTCGATGTCGCCGATCTCATTCAAGAACGCCGTGCCGCCCTGAGCGATTTCCAGCAGCCCCTGCTTTCTCGTCTTGGCGTCGGTGAACGCGCCTCGCTCGTGCCCGAACAGTTCGCTTTCGAGGAGATGGGACGGGAACGAAGGGCAGTTGATTTCGATGAACGGACCTTCGGAGCGTGGGCTGAGGTTGTGGGTCAACCTGGCCATCACGCCTTTGCCAACTCCACTCTCGCCCAGGATCAGTACGGTGCTGGTGCTTTGTGTGGCCACACGTTTGACCAGTTCGACAACGTCCCGAATGGCCTTGCTATGGGCGACGACTTTCTCCGTGCTTCCACGCTGGCGGCTACGGTATTCGTTGACTTCGCTCTCCAGCTGTCTCTGCCGGAGGGCCTTCTCGATGCGGTGTTTTACATCTTCCAGGTCGAACGGTTTGGGTACGAAGTCGAACGCGCCCTCCCGGCCCGAGGCCACGGCGTTGTTCAGGTCGGCGAGCGCGGTCAGCATGATGACGATGGAGGAGAGCTCCAGGCGGCGGATCTCTTTGAGCACATCCAAGCCGCTAAGGTCCGGGAGATTGATGTCGAGCAAGACGACATCCGGTTCGTGCTGCGACGCCAATTTCAGCGCCTCTTCCCCGGTTTGGGCGACGTACACCTGGTAGTCGGCCTCTTCCAGTTCTTGCTGAATCGACCAGACGACAAGTTTCTCGTCATCGACGACGAGAACGGAATGTTTTCCTTTGACCATAGTCCTTAGCTCAAACTCCGTGAGGAAGCGTCTGATTTTTGCGCTCCCTCCTCTGGAATGGGTAGGCAGACAACCATCACCGCGCCTCCCCCATCCCCGTTGTTCCCATAAAGACATCCACCGTGTTCCACCACGATTCGCCGGGCGATGGAGAGTCCCAGTCCCGTGCCTTCGCTCTTGGTGGTAAAGAACGGCTTGAACATCTCCTTGCGTGCCTTCTCCGTCAGCCCCGGTCCGAAATCACGGACCACGATACACACTGCGCCCTGTGGGCAACGTCTCGGTTCTTCTGAGAACCCATCCGCGCAACGGCTGTCCCGCTCCGTCCTCAACTCGGCTGCGGGCGGCATTGAGCGCGTGGTGCTGATGATCACCCGCTGCTGACCTGCCGGTTTTTCGCTCTGGGCTTGCAGCCCGTTCAGAACGAGGTTCAGCAAGACCTGCTGCAGGAGTCGGCCATCGCCCCGAATTTGTGGCAAGTCATGTGCCAAGTCTGTCTTGACCGACCTGGTGTTTCCCGCCGCCGCGGCCTTGTTCCCTTGCAGGCCCTGGATCATCGGGATCGTACGCTCAATCAGTTTGTTGACCTCAACCTGCCCGAGGTTCACGTCTTCCGTGCGTGTGAAGGCCAGCAGTTTGCGCATGGTCTCATCGAGACGGCTCAGTTGCTGATTGGCTTCCACGATCATCTCTCGATTTCGTGCGTCGAGACCTGCGTTTTTCAGAACTCTCTGAAGTACCGCACTGACCCCCGCCAAGGGATTCCGTATCTCATGAGCGAGGCTTGTGGAGAGCTCCCCGACCGTGGCTAGCCGGTCGAAATGCAGCATCTCGCGCATGTGGTTCTCCTCCAACTCGCGGCGGGAGTTGGCGATCTCTTCGAGCATAAGGTCGAACTGTCGCGAGAAACGGCCCAGCTCATCCGGAGAATCGTCCCCGATGCGCGCGCCGAGTTCGCCTGACTTCACCTTCCCGGCGATTTCCCGGACGCGTCCGATTCGGATCAAGATCAGCCCCCGCAGCAGACCGATAATGACAAGACAGAGCACCAGCAGGATTCCGAGGCCTGTGAAAACCTGGCGAAGTCGGTGAGGGCGGAGCAGGGGGACGACGCTCTCCGACCGGATGCCGACCTCGATGCTCCCCAGGAACTCCTCCGTAACACCATGGCATGCCGGGCAACTGCCCGTGTTCTCAAGTTCGCTGGTCATGGTCAGAATGCCGCCCTGGAGGGTCCCGAAGGAGACTCTGGGGAAGGCGTCGGTGTTGATGAACGCGGGAGATTCGGCTGGCGGCCTTGTCCAGATCGTTCCCACTTCATCGGAATTACCCGAGTACCTGATGAGACCGTCGGTGCTGACGAGGCGCGCCGTGTCGACTCCCGGCAACTTCAGAACTTCACGGATCGGATCGAAGACAGTCTCCTCTCTGTGTCTCTCCATCTGGTGATCGAGATAGTCCGGGAGGAAGTTCGCCAGGGCGGTGGCTCGGGCTTTGAGCGCCAGCTCGGTCCGAGTGTTTTCCGTCTGCATCCCAAGAACGATATGCAGTCCCGCGACCAGCATCCCCGCCAGCAGGACGGCGATTGTGATCTTCATGGACAGAGAAGACTGGATCTTATGAAGGAGGTTTGATGTCATAATACCTCTTGAGGCGAGCGGGTCTCGCCCGCGGATTCCCCGCGAGTACTCGACACTCTAGATTCCCATCTGGCACCAGCCCAAAGCGAGTTCCCCACGGAAGGTCTTTGGAACTGGGCAGACCCATGGTCTGGCTTTTGTGCGAGATCCTTCGAGCAGTATAACCCCGTCCTTTCGGGCGCAGCCATAGGTGTCATTGCC
>CAYTDF010000809.1:0-2444 GCA_964436365.1 uncultured bacterium
TGAAGTTCGGCCTGTACGATTTCCGCCGTTCGCACACGGCGTTGGATATCGCCTATCTGAGCGTGGGCGGGCTTCTCCTTTCGCGATTGATCGAAGGATTCGTGATCATCTACTTCGTGTTTTATGTCGAACGAGGGTATCAGGTATCGCGAATGGTCCTGCTTGTGGAACCGCTCCTGGCGGGGCTGGGTTCGATCGGCTGGCGATGCGCGTACCTATCCCGCCGCCGCCGTTGGGCCTACGACCTGGCGCGGACGGCCATCGTCGCGCAGGGTGAGGACATTCTGCGCGTGGCCAAGGGCTTGCGGGTAGGCGAGAACACAGGCCACCAGGTTGTGGGGTATGTGGGCGGGACCAACGGCCATAAAGGGCTGCCCCGTCACTTGGGCGCGGTGACGGATTTGGAGCGGATTCTGGAGCGTCACGAGATCGACGAAGTGATTATCGCGGGAGAGAGCGCCACGCGGGTGGATCTGCTGAATCTGATCGCAACGTGCCAAGCCATGGAAATCCAAGTCCGCCTGCTACCCGAACTGTACGAATATACCATCGGCAAAGTCGACATCTCCCAGGTCGACGATCTGCCGCTGATCTCGGTCAATCAGGAACCGCTCTCGGATTGGACAAAGTTCTGGAAACGGGCGGAGGACCTCATTGTCGCCGGTCTGGGCCTGATCGCACTTCTGGCGATGCTGCCGTTTGTGGGGACCGCGATTGCGCTGTCGGGTCCGGGAGGGATTTTCTACCGGCAACGGCGCGTGGGGAAACACGGGGAAGCGTTCGAGCTGATCAAGTTCCGTACGATGGTGGAGGGCGCAGAGGCGGTCACCGGCCCCACCCTCTCCCCCGTCAACGACCCTCGGGTCACCACCGTGGGGAAATGGTTACGGCGGTTCCATCTGGACGAACTCCCACAAGTACTGAATATCCTGCGCGGCGAAATGAGCGTCGTGGGTCCGCGTCCGGAACGCCCGGAGCTGTACGAAGCCATTCTGGCGGAACTCCCAGCCTACCGTTTGCGACTCTCGGTTCAACCGGGTTTGACCGGCCTGGCCCAGGTCCACGGGTTCTACGATACCAGCGCGGAAGAGAAGCTCCGTTACGATCTCGCGTATCTCTCAAACGTCAGCGTTCTGCTGGACCTGCGAGTTATTTGGTTGACTCTCCGGGCCTCTCTAGCAGGCGGCTCATCGGGTCAGTAGAACCTCTGAGATGCGGCTTACTGCGCTCGCGCCGTACACTCGTGACGAGATGAGATTTTGGAGAAACACTCGATGCCAACTGTCCCCTGCCCCGTATGTGAAAACCCGTACGACACGAGTCAACATCTTAAGTGCCCGGCATGTGGGTCGGTCTCTCTCAGACAGCAGCCCAAAGACGAGGCGACGCAGGATGCTACAGTGGAGAGTCCGCAGGCATCCATCCATATCCGTATCGAAGACGCTTCGATCGTGGCGGGATTCAAATTCGGCGTCGGTCTGTTTCTTGCGTGGATGATCGGTACCGCGCTCGTGTGGTTGGCGATGCTGGGGCTGCAGTTCTTGGCCCGGATGTAAGTGTGGACTCAAGCAGCGTGAGCGGTCGCCGTCTGGACGTGTAGAAGCGACGTCGTTACTGACAACTCACCCTGTCCGCACTACACTCCTATCGAACACTGTTCAGTAACATCCTGAGTCCAACTTGTGGGGGAGCCTATGAAAAACAGATCACCTCTCTTCGCCAATGTTCTTCTTCTCATCATCGCCTTTTCCGGGAACGCATTCAGTCAGGGTACAGGGCTCTCTTCGAGGCTAACGCTCTCACCGATGAATGCCGTGGCGGAGACCGTGGAAGACGGCTCGCTGACGTTCCGCACGTTTATCAACGGCAGAGATTGGATCGTGATTACGCCCCGGTTTTTCTACTACGCCCATCTCGCCGGTGACCGTCCGGCTCAAGAGGAGGGCGAAGAGCTCCCCACCACCGTCAACGGTGAGCCGCGCGATGTCGTGTGGGAACAGAGTACGGGCCTGGTGAGTTTCACGCCGCCAATCCCATCGAGCGGTGACTCCTATTTCTTCTTGGAGGTTGTCGAAGGCCGCAGATTGACCAGTCTCGCAAACGTCTCCCCCTCCCCCGAAGGCGGCGTCTCGATCCTGATGGACGATACCCAATTCGAAGGGGGTGCGTGGTACGAGTGGCGACTGCATTGGAGCGAATCTCCACCACTGACGGCCGGAGAGAAGCAACTCTATTGGGTGGGGTATTTCAGCGATGCGGAAGAAACGATCGTCCAAATCCACGGCGGCCAATTCGAATTCCTCAATTCCGAATCTGTGGGGAATGCCGCGCTTGCGTTCGGTTCGAATCTGCCTGCGCATCCAGTCGATGTTGCGGTCATGGAGAGCGTAGCTGGCGTCCAGGTCTCTATCATCGAGCAGCCGCGCCCTTGGAACGATGCCACG
>CAYTDF010000809.1:2454-2666 GCA_964436365.1 uncultured bacterium
GTTTCGTAAGCCTCAAACCGCCGGTCGACGTTCTGCCGAATGTGCAGTACGAATTGCGCTTGAGCTGGGGAGAAGAGGTAGACCCCGGTCCGCGCCCCACGCCCGGCCCGCTGCCGGTAGCCGACACCGAGAATATCAACACGTCCGCCTATTTCCCCGACATCCGGTTTCGTCTGGCGGTGCAGAGAACACTCGAGGTGGGGTTTTCCGAA
>CAYTDF010000810.1:0-2645 GCA_964436365.1 uncultured bacterium
AAGCAGGCCACGGCGATATCCGCCGACGCCATGAGACGGGGAACGCGATCCGCCTCCACATAACCCATGAGTGTGATACGAGTTTCATCCAGTTCGCGAACTCTCTCCCGAATAGCCGGGAGACCGCGCCCACCACCGACGACTAGAAGATGAAGATTGCTCCCTCTGTCGATCCCCGTTCTCACCGCCTCTAAGGCCAAGCCCGCGTAGGCGGCCCCTTCCAACTGGCCGCAATAGAGTATGAGAACCGCGTCCGGATCGATATCGAGTTCGTCACGCAACATCGCGTCCCGCATCCGAGGGTGAAACCTCTCCGTCTCCGCGCCGACGGGAACTTTGCAGATTCCGTCATCGGGAAACCCGGCCGCCTTGGCCAAGTCATAGAGACCGTCACTGGAGACGGAAATCGAATCCACCAAACCCGGCATGCACCGCTCCCAGACCTGCACGAGGTGCGCCCAGGACTTGTCGGGTGCAGTCATCTCCGCCAACGCGCTCTCGTTGTCGTCCCAATCCAGATGCAATGGACATCCAAGCCGGAACGCGGCCCAAATTCCGGGGCAGGCTACGCTGGCGAAGCATTTTTGAATATGGATGAGATCGCACGTTTCGGCCAACTCACATAGAGCACGGTAATTGGACAGAAGATCGCCGTGCCTCGCCCCCAAACGAAAAATCTTCAATCCCGCAGGAAATTCGTTACGAATACGGCGGTCGTGTTCGTGTTTCTTCTTGGGCAGATAGGCAATGATGGCTTCGTGCCCGCAGTTCTGAATTCCCTGCGCGAGTTCCACGATCCGAATCGTCCACGGATCGTACTGGAGGTCGTGTGGATGAAGCATTAAAATCCGCATCGGCTATCTCGGCTCCAACCTGACCGGGACTCCGGCATCGGCACCGAATATCCGCTTTGCCGAGTCGCGATTGACGGCGATCTCCACGCAGTCGAAGCCGTCAAAGGTCGCAACAATGCCGCCGGTTTCGACGCTACCGTAAGAGCCGCCCAACGCGCACAAGCGTCTCTCGCCAAGATAAAGAACGGTTTCCTCGCCAAAGATTCCGTGCCGCGTCAGGAACGACTCAACCTCCAGGCGGCCCAAACTGGTGATGAGGTTGCCGAACCGGTCGACATAAACAACCTCTCCGTGCAGGGTCCGGCCTTCTTCGTGCACGCCGGGAAGGCTCAGTTTCACAGTTGGCCGCTCCAGCACGGGACCCAGTACGTCGAAAGGCGTTCCCGCAGCCAGGTGAGCGGCCAACGGCGCAAATACATCGCGGCCGTGGAAAGTCGGCGAGACGCGTTCCATACAAAGGCTCCGGTTGGTGACGCGGCGGAGTTGTGGCCGCTCACCCAGGGCGCACAGTTCCTCCCACAACGGATAAAGTAGACCGTTATCGGGGGCGAGAAAGGTGTGTCCGGATGCCTCCAAACCGACAATCTCGCGTTCCGTTCCCACCCCGGGATCCACCACCGCGAGATGGACAGTCCCGACGGGGAAATAGCCGTACGCCCAACGAAGGAGAAACGCAGCGGAGCGAATGGCATGACGAGGAAGATCGTGCGTTATGTCGATAATTGTGTTTTCAGGGGAGAGGCAAAGAATCACGCCTTTCATCACGCCGACGAAACCGTCACGCAGCCCGAAGTCTGTGAGCAGTGTGATTCCCCCCGGACGCTCCCGGGCTCTATCAAGCCGGTCGGCGAAAGCGCTCATACGTCGGTAGCCTCTGTCGTTTCGTCCGGAATCAGCCGTACCGGTTCCTGCGGTGGAGGTAATGTAATGGTGACTTCGGTCCCCACACCGACCTGGCTCTGGACTTCCAGTTCTCCACCATGCTGCCGGATAATGCCTTCGCAGACCATGAGGCCAAGCCCCGTCCCGGATTCTTTTGTCGTGAAATAGGGTTCAAAAACGTGTTCGAGGTCTTCCTGCAGCATGCCTGCGCCTGTGTCGTGGATGTGGACAGTCGTCGCCGTTTCGTCCGCTTCGACGTCAAGAAGTATCTTCCGCTCCACATCCTCGCCGAGTTCTCCCACCGCTTCGTCGATGGCTTCTGCGGCGTTCCGGATCAGATTGATGAAGACCTGCCGCAAAAGACGTTCGTCTGCCAAAACAACCGGGCGTCCGCGGCCTTCGACAAGTTGGACATCGATTCGCCGCCGTTCCAGATCGGGACGCAGCAGCTGAAGCGTGTCGGTGATCAAGTCCGTCAGGGCGACGCGTCTGAATTCGGGTTGAGTCGGCCGTGTGGCCTTCAGGAAAAGTTCGATCACTTCGTTGAGTCGCTTGACTTCCCGGCGAAGCAGTTCGATCGTCTGATCGATTTCCTCGCTTTCGTCGCCAATGTGCTTGCGAAGTTGGCGCTTCAACAATTGTATGTGAATGGAGAGAGCGTTAAGAGGATTGCGAATTTCGTGTGTGATGCCACTGGAGAGCGTGGTTAACGCGGCGAGTTTCTCTGCTTTTCGCAGGCGTACTTCCTGCTGCTTTTGTTCTGTCACGTCGACAAACAGCACCAGCGCCCCGAAGACACTCTGCGTTTGCGCACTCAGGGGAAGAACATTCACGCGAAGGGTGCGCTTCTGGCCGTCAAGATTGGCCGTCACTTCTTGATCGCGTATCGTCGCGCTCGAATCCACACCC
>CAYTDF010000811.1:0-2643 GCA_964436365.1 uncultured bacterium
TCACGATGAACGATCCATCGGGTTTAGAACTATTCCTGAATCTCTCAACGCCTTCTTTCCAAGGCAACGATCTCGGTATGGTCTACAAGGTATTCGACGGGCAAGCGTTCTATTTGGTAAGAGGAGACCTGAGCGATGATAAGCTGAATCTCGTTCCAGATTCAGAAGCGCTTCTGTTCTCGAACTCGGGTCCGATCTTCTATCCGCTCGGTTTTCGTGTCGGCGAGTACATCCATCATGAAGGAAGGCTTACGACGCCCGCTTCGCTGGCCTTCGACGAGACGCCGGTGCAATCCGCCGACCTGCAAACACTTACCGTCACCAACGCCGGTAACGGGGACTTGGATCTGCTGGATATTCGAATCGAGGGAGCGGATTCGGATTCCTTCTCGCATTCGGGAATCAATCAGGTTATCCCGGCGGGAGGAGAGATTTCTTTCAATGTCTCGTTCAGTCCGCAAAAAGTCGGCAACGCCGCCGCTCTCTTGCGAATCAAGTCGAGCGTTTTGGATCAGGAGGACGCCACGGTTCAACTGAGCGGCGTTGGCGTCGCCATCGCGCCAACCCCCACGCCGGAACCGGTTTCTGTCGAAGATTGGACAGTGCATTGATTCGGGGGGCTGTGCCTAGCGAATCACAGCGGGGAGATCGTCGATATCCCACCACTCGATGGCGCCGCGCTCGCCGCCGCTGGTAATGATCTGCTTGGCATCGGGAGTGATGGCCATAGGGTAGGTTTCGCCGTCCCATTCAATCTGTTTGATGACATTGCCGGTCTCGGTTTCAACCAGAACGCCTACCGCTCGAAATGAATACTCGAACTGGATTTGTTTCCCGAGGAGTCTGCGAATGTCGCGAATGGTTTCGGTCATGAAATTTCTTTCCGGTGGTACCTTGTACACATGGCGTACAAAGAGCGTTCCACCGTCTGCGGAAAACTGGAGCACCGTCCCGCTATTCGTCCTTCCATCGGGAGGATTGATTCGCTGTATTTCTTCTCCCGATTGGGCGTCCCATATCTTCAATTCGCCGCTCAAGTCGGAGCTGGCGACACGGGTACCGTCCGGAGAAAGAGCTAGAGGCGAAACACCCGTCTGGTGGGCCGTCACCGAGCGGATCTCCGCACCCGTGGTGGTATCCCAAAAGGTGTACTGGCAGACTCGTTTGCGTCCCGGCTCCAACCCGTGGTCAGCCAGCAACGTTCGGCCGTCCGGAGTGAAGTGAATGCTCAAGGGAGAGGGATAGGCGTCGAACTCTACGACCGTCTTCCCCGTCTCCACCTCGAATAGTTGAGTACGGATGTTGTCATTCGGTTTGCCGACAACGAGCATCCGTGCGCCGTCCGGAGTGAATGCCATGCCGCCCATAACCCCCTGGAGCGGTCGTTCGTGTTGCAGCGCGCCGGTCTCGAGGGACCAGATACGGAGCGTCGAACTGCGGGGCTCCAGGCGAACCGCTGCACGCGGGGTCGTTTCCGCCGTGGGGTCTCGCACGTACGTGCGTAACGCAAACCATTTACCGTTGTCTGAAATCGTGATGCCACCGATCGAATCCGCGGTACGGGTCTCGAACACTTCTTCGAGTGTATCTACGTCCCAGACTTGGATACGAGTTTCCGCCTCCGGCTTGTAGGCAACCGTTACCAGGAGCCGTGCGGTAGGAGCGTATGTGTGGTACATGAGACCGTCGTCCCCGTGAAGAACGCGGGTTGGCTTCGCACGTGCGAGAGACATCAGCCAGTACGCTCCGCCAATCAGAAGCAGAAGTAATGACGCGGCGATTGCGGTTTTGTGCTTCATTCGGGATTTCCCGTCTAGGGCTGGCGATCATCACCAGCCTCTACTGTAACATTGTGGGGGAGGGATTGCGTAACGCCATCGACGCCCGGATGCGGGGGGGACGTTGATCTTCTACGAGAGTCGGAGCACAATGCACAGAGATTGAAGTCGGCTCTCCAGGCGCGGGACCGTCTCCCTGGCAGCCCCTTCCGGTGGGAAACAGAGCGCCTGTCAAGGAAATCCTCGCTCAATTGCCGGGCTCGCCGGAATCGACAGCGCGAGTAATTTCGCGTTACTACTGCTATACGAATATAGGAGACACCCCAATGGCCAGCGACCAGCCAAAAGAAAATCCTATAATGTCGAGTGCAGAGATCTTCAAGCTTCTCGCGCCGAACTACTCTAATGGCGAAATGCCAGTTTCCGAGCTGCGCCCCGGGATGAAAGCCGTAGAAGAGGTTTATAGCCGTGAGGGCGCTTTGGGCGTACGATCTGGCACCGTGATTGACGAACGCATTATTCGGAATCTAGATGCGCTCGACATTCAATTCCTCAAAGTCGATAATCAAGAGGAAACGTACGCGAAAACGATTAGAGAACTGACATCCGGACTGCCATAAATCGACGAGTCAACAAAGAAAGAAGAGCAGTATCTACCGACCAAGCCAATTGAACTTGCCTATAGGACGGGAGGTTATGGGATCAATGCTGGCAGCTCATACAGTATCAATTTGTATGGCAACAATCTGGTATGCTGTAATGCAAAGAATAATCGCATTGCGGTGGAACCAACAGAAGAGGAGTGGAAGACGTGAGTATGTGCCATAGTTAGTTGAATTTGAAGCGGCTCCCAACCTCTGGTTGA
>CAYTDF010000812.1:0-735 GCA_964436365.1 uncultured bacterium
GCCTCGACGCATGCTGCCGCATCCTTAACCGGTATTCGCGCTTCCGGGCCAATCTCCGCGAGGGGCGGCTTCTCTCGGGGGCGCATCCATTCGTCTTGTGTCCCGGCGTTGCCGAGCACGCAGAGTTTACCCCCTGCACCGGTGAACCGCCGGATGGCTTTGACTTGGCTGTCGGACAGAGCGTCGCAGCCCGCCAGAACCAAGCATTGGTATCGCTCCAGTTCTTCCAGATGTCGGTCGTAGACGATCTGGAACGGGATACGATTCGCAATCAGGGCCTGCTCGATCTCGGAGGTTAGGTCAACGGATTCACGTTCCCCGTAGACCTGCGACGGAAAACTCCGCAGCACCGCCACGTCCGCGATCACACGAGTCCCTCGAAACAGTTCCCGGCGCGTATTGAAGAACCGGATATAGTCGGCGAGCTCTTTCGCAACCGGACGCTCCGTACCGGGCATCTCTTTCAGTTTTCCATACTCGAACCAGGTAACGCAACCGACGCAATCCAGGTTGAACGCCATCGCCTCGGCCAGTTCGAGCGGCGTGCGGGAGTAGGCGAACGCGATGTTGTCCATACGCCGCGCGACTTTGTACGTAGGAATACGGGTTACCAACTTCCCATCCCGGATGCCGGGTTTCTTGCCCGCTTCGTCCCAAAACGCTTCTCCACCCACCAGCTGCCGTCCGTGATCGATCGGCGGCTGATATGCCAGTGGAGATTCCGGTTGCGGCATC
>CAYTDF010000812.1:745-2642 GCA_964436365.1 uncultured bacterium
TTTCGATCCCACTGGGCGGGGATTGCATTCCAATAACACATCGGGCCGAAGTGACCGCGCGTAGCGGGACATATCGTGATACGAATCCGCGAGGTATTGGCAGGCGAAATCCTTCCAAGCGTGGCCCAAGAAACCGTTAATCTGTTGTTTGTTGGGTGGCCGTACGGAGTCGACATCGGCAAAACCCTCGGTTGCCAGTCGCTGAGGCGTGAATTGCTTTCGCAGGTACTTCTGAAACGCCGACACCGAATACGGATCCGAGCCCGGTCCTACGCTATAGTTATCGAAGTGCAGCAGGTCGGTCTGAATCTCTTCGACCGCAAAACGCACCAGGTTCCGATAGAACTTCACCGCGTCGGGGTGATTCCGATTCCAGTAGTACCGATAGGTTGCCCGGCCGTACTGAATCGGCTCGCCTTTGGGGTCATGTACGAGCCACTCGCGGGCCTCCGGAACCTCCTTGAACAGCAGTTCCCAACCGAAAGCTCCGCTGTAGTTATAGACCCCGACACGCAGCCCCGCGTCGTGACACAGTTTGGAAAAACGGACCGCATCCGCCATGCTCTCTTTTTCCGATTCGAGCCCGAAGCCCTTGTAGCAGTGCATCATCACGAAGTTGACGCCGAGCGCTTTCAACTCGGCAACCATCTCCGGGCTATGCTCGCGGAGATACGCTTCACGCTGTTCGGCTGTGGGTTCGTAACCGTCGCTACCGTCGCGCCGAACCCGGAACAGCAGCGGCTCCCAGCTGCCCGCCATTACGATTCCATCGTTGCGTAGCCACTCGGGACGTTGATCGCGCGGCAGGCTGAGCACTTCACCGCCAATCGCCTCCGCAAACGGTAGAACGATAACCAAAGCTGAGAAGAGAACGAGCCATGTCCGGTTCACCCTTCGGCTTCGCTCGCCTCGATAATTGAAGGTCTCTGCGTGCATCGTACTCTCTCCTTCTACTGCCGTAACGATGACTCCGGTGAGGCAGCAACCGCCTGCTTTTCCTCGGCCTTTGTCACCTCAAAGATCGAAATAACCCCCGCCAGGCAACCCAGCCAAAAGCTGGTTCGCATCTGATGAAGCATGGGTGCGAACATCGCCGCCGCCGTGAACGCGCAGAGAATGGCGATCAGGCATTCCGCCACCACTCGGTCGCGGCCCTCGGTTCGCCGACGATTCCGCAGCGCCGACCCCAGCATGGCGGTCAGCAGCCAAAGAACACAGAAAAGCCCCGGCACGCCCATCTTCGTCGCGCTCCACAAGAATGTGTTGTGCACGCCCAGAAGGTTGGTCCGCGGCAAGAAAAGAACCATGGCCAGAACGCCGCCAAGGCCGATACCCAACCAAGGATGTTGCCGGATGGAGATCAGCGCGTTTTGCCATTCGACCAGACGGTAGTTGGCGCTGCTCTCCTTCTTCGGTTCGAAGATCGAGAGGATGCGCGCGGAGAACGCGCCCCATTTCCCACTCGCCACGAGAACCGCGAGCATGGCGGTCAGGGCCAGGCCGCCGTAAAAGATCATGCGTCTTCGGGCGGCGGCGTCGAAGAGAATGAACAGGACCAGGAGACCGCCCACGAGTGCGACATAGAACGCTCGCTTGTAGGACATGAGGAAGCTGAACAGCACCGGGATCGACAGCAGCCACCAGAGCGCCTGGCCGGGGATGCGAACCCTTCGGAACCAGAACGCCGACACCGCCAGGAGATAAGCGGTGAAGTTGAGGCCGTCGCCCCAGCCCGTAAAGATCGCGCGCATGTTCCACTTCACGACCAGGCCTTCGCCTTGGCTATAGAGCCACACGCCCTGCATGCCTTTCAGGCCGGTGGCCGCCAGATACAGCAAAAGCAATGCTGCCAGTTTGCGCCGGTCGTCGATCAGGTTGGTTACCAGGAGGTAGGCCG
>CAYTDF010000813.1:0-2637 GCA_964436365.1 uncultured bacterium
CCAGGTCTCTCCATTGAAACCATCTCAGGCGACTCTCCGAAGTTGAAGACGCCATCATGGGCGCTGAGAATTCCCTTCTTGTTTGCATAGGCATCACGATCATCCTTCCGTGGCTCCTTTCGCAGCTATCCGCGTCGGGCCGCTGCGTCGCACAGGAGTATTTATTGCTTCTGAATCAGAATGGCCCAATCCTCGCCACGTTCCACCGGCGGCTGACCAAGAGAAACCCAGTCTCCTCCTGTGATGGGTTCGGGTTCTCCCACAAATTCACCGGTGCGTGGGTTGTACCACCGTTTCGTCAAGTCCCGCACCGGAAAAGACTTCAAATCCAACCGGCTGTTTTCGCCTTGGGGAAGATAGACTGCGGCGGCTTCCTCAGGCAACACGAACACATCTCCTGTGGCGGACTCATTCTCGAGAAGTTCATCCTGCGGAATCATATCCCAGAACGGGAGTGCTTCGACAAATCGCCGCGCGTACGCCATGGTACGCCAATGCGCTTCGTATTTCCTTAAATCCTCTGTCTTTAGGAGTTCGTCGAGGATGAACTCCATTTGCCCACCCGAAAGATAGATCGGCCAGATGTATTCGCGGCGGTGCCGGTCCGCGTTCTCGGCCTTCGCCTTATCCGGGAAGAATTCATCCATATTGATGACGTGGGGCACACCGGCCTCGGCCGAGAGTCGTCTCCACTCTTCAACGATTTTCGTGTTGCGGGTTTGAAACGACGTAACCGTGAATCGCTTGTCGCCGAGAAAGGGTGTCCAGGCTTTCTTCGCTTTCCCAGAATGGTGGACGGTGATGGGATTATCGTACGAATCGACAGCGTTAATGTAGGCCGCGTATGACTTCACCAGTTCCGGTGTGAGTTTCAACCGCAAGTTATACTCTTCGCAAAGGTTCCACTGTAGAGCCAAATGATGGCCGAAGCGAGCAATGAGTTCGCGATAGTAGAGCTTTCGTTCCACGCCCAGTTTCGAGTCGTCCAACTCGCGCTTGTTGGGTTCTTCGGCTTCGTTCAGTACAAAGTGCAAGAAGATTCCCTTGCGTTGTGCGTGGTTGAAGACCACTTCCCATTGGTGAAGTTTCTCTATATCGAAGTGCAGATTATCGTTCTTGGGATGGCCTTTGCGTTCGATCTTCCCCGCGAAGGGCCAGACGTTCTTCCCGTCGCCACCAATGTTCGATGGCATAATGTAGATCGAGTTGACCTTCTCTGAGGCTAAGTAGTTGAGTGCGCCAATAATCCCCTTCCCCGCCCCTTCGTTCCAATCCGGATCGCCGGGTCGCCAATCCCTCACGTGCTCGGCAAACGAGTGCGTGGCCCGAGGCGTGTTGCTGAAACCACGATACGCAAGAATATCTTCAGGACTATCACAACCGCCTTTGAGCCAATACGGACCATCGGCAAACTTCAGGTAGTGTTTGCCCACGTACTCCAACCGTCCCCATTTGAGAAATCCCGGTGCATTCGCGTCTGCTTCTCGTACCATGAAAGAGCCGGAACTGACGCCAAACTCCGCCGGTTCTCCCGCGGTTGGGTCCAGATCGACCGCGATCCTGGGCCCCTTACGGAATGAGGTCGTGAACTTCCAATGGCCGACTTCATTCGGCGAAAAGCGAACCTTCCAGACACCACCGACGCCTTTTCCTTGTCCGTCACCATCGAAGAATCCCGGAACGTCGAAGGTCTTTCCGCTTGGACTCTGGAACTCGACCTGCAGACGATAATCGAGAAACGGATTGGGATTCGTTGCGGACTGTTCTGCCGCCGGACCGCGAAAGCTGAATGTCAGTGGATGCCACTTCTTCAATTCACCTTCGAGAGGGACTTCGCCGCCGAATCTCCCAATCATCCCCCCTGTCCGACTCTCTGCCGCGCGCACAAGCAGGCGAATCGCTTTATTCGTGCGGGATTTAGGATTCCCAGCGTCGAGTTTCCCCCAGTTGGCCTGAGCCGCCGCAACGATGATGTTCATACTCGGGATGATCACGGTGCAGTTGCCCCTCGCCCCGATACTCATGAATGTATCTTTGGGCGCATCCGGCCATGTGATCTTCCCGGGGTGGGTACGCCCCGTATCGTTGAACCACCAGTTGAAGCCGTAAATACCGGGGCCGAATCGCGTGAAGTGATCCGACCCACCTCCATAGGAGCCGATCCCAAGATACTCGGGACCCTCGTCGGCTTTTGTGTGGGGAAGATCACCTGGCACGTGGGGCCGCATGTACCGTTCGAAAAAGCTCCCGTCCAATAGCTGCTCGCCATTCCAGCGGCCCTTATTCAGCCAAAACCAAGCAATACGGCTAAAGTCGCGCACCGAAGCTTTGATGCGCCTTTTGCCATTTGTGAAGTCGATGCCGTCCTCGAGTCCGATTGGACCGAGTCGGTTGGGTGCATGGATGACCGTCTCCGGGTCATCTTTGTAAACACGGTCGAAAAGTGTCTTCTGATAAAGTTGAATCGCGTAGTCGTTGTATGCGAAGGCTTCACCGGGCCGTTCCGCCCGCCGGTACCCGGAAATCATATTGGCCAGATGCCGAAACGTCATACGTTCGTCTTTGGGCGCTAAATCCCAGCCAAACTCTCGCAAAATGTCCCGCCAAATCATTTTAGCGGAATCGCATTCTGAGAAT
>CAYTDF010000814.1:0-1987 GCA_964436365.1 uncultured bacterium
GCTCCATAGGATTCTCACGTTCCACGTTAACGAGTTGGGTAAACCCCAGATCGCGCGCGGTGCTGAGACGTAAGGCTTCATCGGCTTCTGTACCCAGAATCATGACCTCGCGCGCGCCCGCCGCCCGGGCGGTCATCGCCGCCAACAGGCCGATTGGCCCCGGACCGATAATGACAACGTAATCCCCTGCATCAATGCCCGCGCGTTCGACAATATCGTGAACCGTGTTCGCGGCTGGTTCGATCACGCAACCTTCATGATCGCCTACGCTGTCCGGCAATTTGTGGAGTAACTTCTGAGGCATAACCAGATACTCGGCCATGCCGCCGTCGATCCCCCAACCGGGGCTGCGTTTGACCGGACAGATTTGCGAATTGCCCGTTCGGCATAGCCGACAATGCCCACAGGCTTGGGTATGCGGTTCGCCAACGACACGGTCGCCTTCTTTGACCAGGGTCACGTCCTGGCCCAGTTTCTCTACACGTCCGGAGAATTCGTGGCCAAGGGTGACCGGCGGCCAATACGGAAAGTGGTCGTCGCGTACGTGTAAATCCGTCGCGCAAACACCGCAACCGAGAATCTTGAGAAGAACTTCACCCGGACCGGGCTCGGGCACGGGTACATCACGAAGTTCGATATGGCCAACGCCCTTTTTTGTCTTGACTAATGCGCGCATGTTCGATCCTATCGGCACCAGTTCAGCGCCAAGTGTGTAAGTATGTGGGCGGCCTTTTCCATGCTGTCGAGGGGCATGCATTCATGAATGGAATGCGCTGTGCTCAGGCTGCCGCCGCCAAAAACAACTGTGGGGATGCCCAGCTGATTGTTATAAAACCAAGCGTCACAAGAGGCCGTCATCGCATCGACCTGAGGCGGCTGACCGGCCTTAGCCACCGCCGTCTCCAGTTCCTTCACCAACACACAATCGACCGGGACAACCGAAGCGTCATGGCGGTAGGTGAAGTCGATCGAAAGATTGTTGGCGATATCTGAACCGCCTTGAGTTCGTATCGCTTGCATCATACCGTCCATCACCGCTTGAGAGTCCTTATTTGGCAGAAAACCTAGCACCCCCGCGAGAGAAGCCTCACCAGGCGCCGTCGCCGGCCAGTTGCCGGCGTGAAGTTGCCCGATCGTGAGCGGCATGGGATTGGTATGCCGATCGAATAGCGGGTCACCGCGTGACTCCGCCAGCAGGTCGGCGTGAAACTGCTCCAGAATCTCAATCACGCGGATGGCCATCTTTAAGGCGCTTTGCGTTTTGCCGACCGTCCCCGAGTGGCCGGCTTTTCCCCGCACGGTGATACGAAACCAGGCGGGGCCGCGAATGCTGCTGAGAATCCGGTGTTCGGTGGGCTCCAAAACCACGCATCCATCCGCCGTTTCGCCATGGCGGACCATCGCCAGGGTTCCATTGCCACCGTTCTCTTCTTCCACAACAACATGGCCGATCAAGTTGCCTTTTAGGTCGAGCCCCAATTCGCGAACGGCCATCATGGTGAGGAGGATTGTGGCGATCTGCCCCTTGGCATCACATGAGCCCCGCCCGAACATCTTCCCATTGGAAATGTCGGGTTGGAAAGGAGTCGTCTGCCCTTGGCTAGGTGGAACGATGTCGATGTGAGTGCTGAGGAGAAGATTCTTGCCCCTTCCCTTTCCCGACAAGACGGTACGCAAGTTGGACCGTCCTTCGTAATGGATATCGGGAATCGGGTCGCTGTAATCCTTATCGTCGCGGAGTGCGTCAGACATGGGGATGCGCTCGACCGGAGCGATTCGCTCAAACCACTCCTGTGCCACAGCAAGCGCCTCGTCTTCCTGACCGCTCAAGGATGGAATTGTGATGAGTCTTTCAAGGAAATCTTGGGCATCGGGAAAACACGCGTGTACAGCTTCGAGAATCGTATTCGGGTCGGCTGGCATGCTTCAGCTCACGTTTCAAGGCTCAGGATGGATTGTTCCATAATATCCAGACTTTCGTGAGCCT
>CAYTDF010000814.1:1997-2634 GCA_964436365.1 uncultured bacterium
AGAGGTGGCGCAACGCGGATCACATTACCGTAGATCCCCACCGAGCCGATTAGGAGTCCGTTTTGAGCGCAGCGGTCGATTAGCTGTTTAGTGAGATCCGGAGCGGGTTCTTTATTTTTCTTGTCGCTTACAAGTTCCAGACCCATCACCAGACCCCGACCGCGAACATCGCCCAAGTGGCGTGACTTCTCAGCGATTTCCCATAAACGGGACTTCATGATCTCGCCCATACGCCGGGAGTTCTCAACCAGGTTCTCTTCATCCATGACCTCCAAAATCGTGGACACGGCGGCACTTGAGACCGGATTCCCACCTACCGTGGAACTCATCTCCCCACGGCCCAACACGCCGATCACATCCCCCCGCGCGGCCACAGCCGCGGTAGGAATCCCATTCCCGATCCCCTTGGCGATGGCCACCAAATCGGGCGTGAGATTCTCCCATTCCATGGCCCACATTTTCCCCGTACGCCCGTACGAACTTTGGACCTCATCCAAGGCAAACAGAATCCCCTGCGCGCGGCACCATTTCTCGAGTTCGGAAAGATACCCATCGGGAGGGAAGATAAATCCGGCCGCGCCGAGATACGGTTCGACCAGAAGCCCGGCCAACGAGGAGCATGAGTTGGCCTTCACGG
>CAYTDF010000815.1:0-308 GCA_964436365.1 uncultured bacterium
GCGATGCTTTGCACATGTACAGGATCGACAACAAGTGCTACTTCGATCAGATGGGCAGCAATCCCGCTCGGGAGATGCTGCGTTTGACGACTCCCGTCGTCTATATCGCCACCATCCCGCATGATCCATTCCGCAGCGGACTGTTGAATCCGAAGTACCAGAGCACAACCGAGAACTACGACTACTCCTCTTATCCCGTCAGTTATTCCGTCCCGAAATGCAAGAAGGATTGGCTCCTGCATGGAATTGGACCGGACACGGACGAAGACACCAGTGTCGACGGGCTTGACCCGAGCGGCGCGAACGCT
>CAYTDF010000815.1:318-2626 GCA_964436365.1 uncultured bacterium
GTTGCAGTTCATGAGGCTCTTGTATCAACCCTCCAATGGACTTGTTAGCAGCGGTGACGTCATCCACAACTCCTGGTCGGGCATATCGTTCTAGTACGAACTGGTGTTCTTCCCGCTCAAGGTGTTCTCTGTCGACACAGCCGTCATTTGTTGACATTCGTATTGAGCGAAGCGAAGTACTCTCGATAGGCTTGGTAAGCCTTGAGCGTCTCCTGACTCGGCTTGCCGGTCCAAGCGCCGGTTGGTGAGAGATACTGCTGGTACCCCCAGGTGATAATCCGTTCGCCATACTGAGCCGCGAGCCGTAGTTTGGCTTCCAGCCTCTCTTGGGGAACCGCCTCCCACGCCTTCTGGGTTTTGGGGTCGTTCACGGGGCAGTTGAAATCTCGAAGATAGGCGGTCCAATCTTCGCAGCGCAGGTGTCCTGTCTCGACATTGACCCAGAACGTCTTCTCCGCGTTGGCGCAGGCTCGTTGCACAGCGGCCAGAAACGGTCGGCGTTGTTCGATACTGGTGAATGACAGGTGCTCGCCACTATCCTGCAGGGCGAGAATATCGATCCCGCTTTGCCGAAGTGTCTCTGTCCACCAGGCTTCGTATTCCTCCGGTTGCGCGTATCGAAAATCGCCCAACCGCTTCTGGTCGTCGAAAATGAAGAACGGGGAGATGGCCACTTTCGCATGAGGCGTCGCTTCCCGGCACAGGGCGGTAATGGCTGTGTACAGTTCACGAATCCATCGGCTTTGTTTTCCCCAGACCAGATAGATCTCGTAGCCGATATAAAGACCGTACAGACTCGGGTGCTTCCCGTAACGCCGCCCCAACTCCGAAATAACTTTCTGATTCCCCGCGATTTCGCGTTCCAAATCCCAATCGCCGTACCAGAGGTGGCCGGTGTAGGTCTCCAGGATGGCCTGCATTCCTCGCCGGTCGAGTTCGCCGAGCAGCCAGTCGAGCCGGTCGCTGTCCGGGTGATCTTCGAGCCACTGGAGATGGTGCTGAATCCCGTTCAGGAGCAGTGTCTCCAACCCGGCCGCCTGCATCGCGTCGAGTTCGCGGATCCATTCGGCTTCGGGCCGTGCACGATCCCCGCCGGTCAACCACCAGAGCGTGCCGTGAATCCTGGGTTGACACCGGAACTCCGTCGTCGAACCTCTTCTACCCGACGCGCATCCCGCCCCGATTCCCGCGCAGAGCAGCGTGGATTGTCGTACAAACCGCCGTCGCGTGAGTCTGTCCATGATCTTGGATTCCTTCCAAATCACCCCGGGATTATTGTCACGGGCCGATCTTCCCAATACGCTACAATATGCTCGATAGGAAAGCCATTCGAAATGCTGCGTTTTTGTGCGCTCTGGTCGTTTGCATACGGTTGCTCTACTGTCCGGTTCCGCGATGTTGCCGTCGGAGCCGCTCTCTCCCACCGCTCTTGCCAAACTCGCCGCCGGTGACGGTGGCGATATCGAGGAAGTGAACCGCTACCTCTGTGCCGCGCCCCCCCCCCATCGGCGTTTTCGGCGTGCCCGTGACCTCTTTATATACAAGGGATTAAGTCCTGTGTACACCAGCCCCAGCCAAATCTAACAATCACTATGGCGAATTTTTTCGCCTTATCTATTGACTCGCCATCCGTGAGCGTGGATATTTAATCGCGAAAGAATTCGCCGTTCAGGTCGGCCAAGGCTGGAACAACGAACGAAACACTGAATGGCCTGATTGATAGGAGACGCGCATGCCACGTAGAAGATCGCGGACGCTCACCGAACTCGAGTTGGAAATCATGCAAGTGGTTTGGACGAAGGAGGAGATCCGAGTTGAGGAAATCCATAAAGCCTTTGTTGAAATGGAGAAACCGCTGGCGCTGCCTAGCATTCGCAAGATGCTATCCATCCTTCAGGAAAAGGGGTACCTGACGCGGCGCGCGATTGGACGGGCGCATTCGTATCAGGCCATTGTTTCGAAGTCCCAGGCTCACAAAGGCTTTGTCAAAGATCTGGTCGAACGCGCCTTCGATGGCTCGGCAAGGGATCTCGTCGCGGCCCTGCTCGATCAAAAGATCGTCTCGAAGCGTGAACTCAAGAAGGTGAAAGAACTGATCGCGAAACATGAGAAAGGATCGAAACAATGACCGCTTTTCAACTCTGGGAAACCCTTGATCGATTCGGGTACGACCTCGTGCAGAGTTCTCTTAAACTGCTCTGGCAGTCATCGATTCTGTTTGGGGCCGTTGCCATCCTCTGCTGGATTCTTCGCCACCGTTCGGCTTCCGCGCATCGCGCCATCTGGGTGTGTGCTCTCTGTCTCGCGC
>CAYTDF010000816.1:0-2614 GCA_964436365.1 uncultured bacterium
TGCTCGACGCCACGGAGGGTGGAGCGCGACTCAGCGGCACGGAGATCGCGCCGTTGCGCGAAGTCGTGAAGGGCCTTCCCCAGGCGGGTCTGCCCGCAGGCCCGGATTTCGTTTCGTGGGCGGGCGTGTCCGATGACAACGCCCCCACAGTCGAAGGATGGCGCGCGGAGAATCAAGCGGTTGCCGCGTCCCTACAACGCTCGGCCGAGACAGCCTCGGAACTGCGACGCGGCCTCGAAAAAGAGGTCGCGCCAGACCGTCACCTACGCGAGAAGATCGTGCGCTGGCGAGCGGAGATTCGCGGAGAGGGGGGGGCGGGCGCTCTGTTCGAGGCTTTTCTCGAAGCATACGAAATCTCGGCCTTGCGATTGGACAGCTTCGCGGCGGCGGAAGGTAACACACTACGGGGTTACAGCCCGTATTGCGCCGCCTTTGAGACAGCGGTGGAGCGATACAAACCGATACTCGAACAGTACGCGGAATGACGGTCGAGCATCGCTCCCGACAGTCTCGACGGGCGCACTCCGGTCACGTACGCTAATCTCCATAGACCCCCGTTAGCAGACAACCACTCGAAAAAGGGAGTTCGCGAAGACCCATGAAGAAAATCGCCTTTGTTCTCGTGACAATCCTGATGACGATACCGCCCAGCCAAGCCAGCAACACCCTCAAACTCCTGGGGGAGAAGCCAGACGCCAAACTGCTCATCATTCACGCCGACGATATCGGTATGAGCCACAACGTGAACGTGGCGGGTGTGGAAGCACTCAAGAAAGGTACCGTGACCAGCGCCAGCGTAATGATGCCCTGCCCTTGGGTGCCGGAGTTGGTGAATATGGCCAAGAAGAATCCCGGTCTCGATCTGGGCATCCATCTCACGATGAACAGCGAATGGGGCGGATTCCGCTGGCCGCCAGTGGCCCCGAACCCGCTCGTCAAAGGGCTGATCGATCCGGACGGCTACATGCACGCGGGTGTGATGGAGACCATCAAGAACGCCAAACCGGAAGAGGTCGAGGCCGAAATCCGCGCCCAGGTGCAGAAGGCTATCGATATGGGGCTGGAGCCGACACACCTCGACTCGCACATGGGTACGATCTACGCACAAGGTAGTTTCTTCCAGGCCGCGGTCAAAGTGTCGGAAGAGTTCAACATCCCTTTCATGATGATGGATATGAACCAACGGATTCAGGAACGTTGGGGAGCCCGTGACTATATGTATCCCGGCGCGCTGGATGCCCTGAAGATGCGGGGAGTTCCGCTCCTCGACGATCTTCTTTCGATCGACGGCACCTCCCCGGAGCAAAGCCGGGAATGGTACGAGAAGACGCTGGCGAGGTTGGAACCCGGCGTTTCGCTGCTGATCATCCACCCGGGTCTGCCCAGCGAAGAGCTCTCCTCGATCACGTCGCGTCACCGGCAGAGGGAGATGGACTACGAGATTTTCACCGATCCAAAAATGCGGACCTTCATCGAGAAGCAGGGCATCAAGCTGATCGGCTGGAAAGAGCTCAAAGCCGTCTGGGATCGACGGACACGGCTGGAGCCCTAAACAGACTGTAGCCCGCTCAGGGCGTCACGCGATACTTACGTTCGGTCCTGCAATTTCAGTGCTCCTCGTTACCCTGCGGTCTGGCGAGCGTTTATCGGTACTCGAAGAATGACTCGCCACTGCTTTCCCCAAGAGTGAGGCTGGGTTTGCATCCAGGCGGCGTTCGATAGAATCCGTGTGTGGACCGAGTTTTATCCCACGGGTGGATCACAGAACCGCGCGCCGCGCTTATAGATCAAATGGAGGACTGTCAGCAATGCACACCACACCAAAAGAGAGCGTCTTGACACATATCGCGCTCGGAACTGTTTTCCTGCTCGTATCCGTGAGCGCCATAGCCCCCCTCATCTCGCCCACGGACGCTCAGGCCGCGGGGCAAGGCGACGGGAAACGGTATCTGAACGAACTCTCACAAGCGTTCCAGGATGTCGCCGAAACGGTGACCCCCGCCGTCGTGCACATCCAAGCGACGATGAATGCTCCCGAATCACCGCATGGCCGCGGTGGGATGCCGGGCTTCGATTTTCTCGTCCCGCCCAACAATCAGCCGCGCCAACGTAGCGGCATCGGGTCGGGTGTGATCGTCGATGCGGAGAACGGTTATATCGTTACCAACCATCACGTCGTCGCGGACGCCGTGGAGATCGAAGTCACCGTGACGGCCGATGGCCGTTCCAAGACCTACGATGCGAAACTGGTGGGCGAAGACCCCGGGGACAGCGGAACCGACTTGGCCGTCCTGAAAATCGACGCCGAGAACCTGGTCGAGGCCGAGCTGGGCGACTCAGACGCCGTGAAAGTCGGCGAGTGGGTGATGGCCATCGGGAATCCGTTCGGGCTGGATCAGTCGGTGACGGCGGGTATCGTGAGTTACAAAGGCCGCAACACAGACATCACAAGCTATAGCGCTTTCATCCAAACCGACGCGGCGGTCAATCCGGGAAACAGCGGTGGGCCACTGGTCGACCTGGACGGCCGCGTTATCGGCATCAACATCGCCATCGTCACGGGTGGTTTCCAGCAGAGCAACGCGGGCGTCAGTTTCGCCATCCCGGTCAACCT
>CAYTDF010000817.1:0-2607 GCA_964436365.1 uncultured bacterium
GCCCGAACAGATCTCTACAAAGCGTACCTACGTATACTCGATGCAGAGGCACGAGGTGTCACCCAAGCCGAGACGGCCAAAGTCCTGTTTCCCGAGAAACTGGAGCGAGAAAAACTAGTTCATATGAAGCTGCAATCCGCACGGAAAATGTGCAGTGTAGGGTACCGTTATCTTGCCCACGAGGATGTTGTAGATGAACACTGTAGAGAAATCGATTCTGGCCGATTGGATTGAACTCCCCCCTCACTGTCGAGTGGGATCGGAAGAATCGGCCACGTGGCTTGTTTGAGTGGGGTGCGAGAATTCAGTTTGGAAACTGTTGACTTTCCCGTGTGCTGTCGTGGCCACATTGACTTTCCGGTGACAGGAAGATTTCACCGACCCAATCTCCAGACTGGCGCGCGTGATTGAGGACGACTTCTCAGCTGCGGTCTCCTCGATCCGTTTGCGCCATCGTGTCAGGTTGTTGTCGATCGGTAAGTCGCCGTCTCCGAGGCAGCGGTTGAGCGCGTCCCACTGCGCCAAGGTATAGCCTACCGCTTCCGCCTCAAGACTCTTAGGCAAAACGCTCTTTCTTGATCCCGAACCACGTGTGAAGCGAATACAGGACCGGCCGGGATTTCGCCCCCCCCCACATGCTACGCCGGTACGCCGCACGTTCCGATCCACTCAAGCCGTACTCCTTTGCTTCACGCTCGATTCTGTACAACCGCGATGTACGCCAGCGCCACGCTTCGTCCCTCAGCAGACAGTTCAAGCATTCATCAGGTTCAGTACCCGGAAATAAGGGGTACCCCTTTATCTTTGGTTACAACTCTTCGGTTCTCTATAGACAATGACCTCGTTCCCGTGAGCCAGATGGTGTCCCCTGATGGAGGCCACCGACTCGCGAAATCAGAATTCAGAGGAAGAAGACAATGAAGAACACCATGACCTACATCACAACGAGCGAAGCCGCCAAGATTCTCGGCCTCTCGCAAAAAACTCTCGAGAAACTTCGTGTCGTCGGCGGTGGGCCACGTTATCGGAAACTTGGCCGATCTGTTCGGTATTTCGAGGCCGATCTCTTCGAGTGGGCGGACTCGCAAGTCCGCACGTCCACATCTGACCCCGGGATCGACGCGGAAGCGACCCAGGCATCCCCACGGCTTGTGGGTGCAATGCAGGAAAGTCCAGTGACCGGGTGACGACATCATGAAGATCAACTTCGAGAAAATCAACAACGTCGCACGGCAACACGTCGGGACCCTCCTTCCCAGGTGGCTTCCTGACGGTCGGACCGAAGGTGATGAATATGTCTCGCTGAACCCGACCCGCGCGGACAGCAATCCCGGATCGTTCAAGATCAACGTCGACGGGCGATGCGGCGTCTGGGAAGATTTCGCTACCGGCGACAACGGTGGCGACCTGATTTCACTTCGCGCGTATCTGGACAGATCGAAACAGGGCGAAGCCGCACTGAAGGTTGCCAAGGAACTGGGGATCGATCCGTATGCCCCGGCTGCACCAGATAGGCGGCATACGAGCGGAAAGAAGTCCAACCACTTCGGACCTATCGTCCCGGTACCCGACGATGCACCGCGTCCGAGTTTTCAACATTATGAGTTTGGGCAGCCAGCGGGGTATTGGCCTTTCAGAGACCGAGACGGAAATCTGCTGTGTTTCGAGGTTCGGTTTGAGCCGGAGGGACAGTCCAAAGAACCGAGGCCGTACACGTACGGGACCTACACAACAGATAACGGGCGCACGAGTCCAGGCTGGCATTGGCATGGACCGGAGAAACCGTATCCGTTGTTCAACGCGGACAAGATCGCCGCGAATCCTGCTGCGCCCATTGTCTGGCATGAATCGGCACGCAAAGCCGAGGCGGCCGAAAAGATTCTACCCAAGTTCGTCCACACGGCGTCACTGTTTGGATCAGGATCCGTCAAGCATGCGGACTGGTCGCCGCTGGATGGGCGAGACGTCGTGTGTGGCCCGGACAACGATACACCAGGAGAGAAGGCGGCCCGTACGGTCGCGGAGTTGGCTCTTCGTGCTGGTGCTCAGTCCGCTCGAATCGTCAGAATCCCATCGAACTGGCCAGCCAAGTGGGACTGCGCCGATCCACTGCCCCCGGGTGTCACGGTCGAGACGCTTCGCCAAATGATCCAGGACGCGGAAGTCATCGAACAGGCCCCGGTTACTGTCTCGCCGCCGGTCACGAAGACGACTGACGGTGCAATTGTTCGTGGTACTCAGTTGACCGATATGGGAAACGCCGAGCGATTCGTCTTGCAGCACGGGGAGAATGTTCGCTACTGCCACGCTTGGGGTTGCTGGTTGTGTTGGGATGGGAAACGCTGGAAGCCGGACAAGACAGGCAGAGTAATCCAATTGGCCAAGAAGACGGTGAGATCAATCTATGGCGAGATTAAAGGCAGATCACTTGAGGAAAGTACCGACGACATCGTGAACCACGCCAAGAATTCCGAGAAGGTCGCGCGACTCAAGGCGATGATAGAACTCGCCAAATCAGAGCCTGGCATCGCAATTGAACCAGGCGAGATGGATTTGAACCCATATTTGTTCAACACGCAAAGCGGGACGATTGATCTGGAGACCGGC
>CAYTDF010000818.1:0-1149 GCA_964436365.1 uncultured bacterium
TCTAACAGTACGTCGCTGCAAGAACCATTGGAGAAAGACGTTGAAAAACACTGCCTTCACACTCATCGAACTCCTGATCGTCGTGGCGATTATCGGCATCTTGGCCGCCATCGCTGTCCCCAACTTCATAAATGCCCAGACCCGCGCGAAGGTCTCCAGGGCTGTTACCGAGCAGAAACTCTTGGCGGAAGCCTGTTTCATGTACGCTCTCGACAACAATCTCAACGTGAAGCACAGTGACGACCCCGATGCCCACGATGGGCTCACCACCCCGATTGTCTATATCCACGCGCCGGCCTGGGACGAATTCAAATTGGCCGCTCGCGACAGGCCGCTGCAAGGAATGCACGGTGGTCTTGTGCATATCGAGCCTTTTGTCTGGTCGGGGGGGATCGCAAGCCAAATCCCGGAGTTTCACAACTTCAAAGACAACGCGGCGGCATTGCTGATGGGATTCGGGCCTGCGTGTACGGGCTATGGGCTCCCTTACGAATCTAGCAACGGTGTCAAGAGTCTGGGCGGAATCTATCGCCTGGTTCCAAAGGGTGCTTCCGGCGAGGGCCGGGACGAAGTCCGGCGCTAAGGTGACGAGAGGGACTTCTTCCCGCAAACGCCGTACATTGATCGGAAACGCTTTTTGGGCGATGCTCCTGGGATGATGGCGAAGCATTCCAAGACGTTTCGTGCCGGTCTGGTCATGGCCGGTGGAACGGGCGAGCGGTTATGGCCTCTCTCCCGCACAACGCGGCCCAAGCAGCTCCTCGTACTCGAAGGCGAAGAGCGGAGTTTTCTTGCATCTGTCGTCGACCGAGTCGCACCTCTCATTCCCTCCCAACGTCTGTTTGTCGTGACCGGCTCCGCCATGCGGGATGTGATTTGCGAAGGACTCCCCGATTTCCCAGCCGAGAACATCGTTCCCGAGCCGTGCAAGCGCAACACAGCCGCCTGCGTCGCCTTGGGGATGGCCCGTGTGATGGCCCAGTTTCCCCAATCCATCGATGATGGCACCTTGGCGATATTGACCGCCGATCATCATGTCGCCAGCGGAGGCGATTTCCTGCAGACGCTCGAGGCGGTCGTCGAGGCCGCGGAAGAGAACGACGCTCTGACGATCATCGGTATGCAGCCCACGCGTCCCGAACCGGCGTT
>CAYTDF010000818.1:1160-2601 GCA_964436365.1 uncultured bacterium
CGGAGGACCCTTTCGCGCGCGACCGTACTCACAAAGCCTTGCCTGTGCTCCGGTTTCGGGAGAAGCCCAATCGCGAGACCGCCGAGGATTTCATCGCCACCGGCCGCTTTCTGTGGAACACCGGGATGCTTTTCGCCCGGATTCCGGTTCTGATGCGTGAGATGGAAGCGGCCATGCCGGAGCTGGCCGCCGCCACACTGGAGATGAAGGCCTGTTTCGAGACCGGTGGGGATGACGCGGAGCGCCGAGTCGGGCAGATCTTCGAGAATCTGCCGGACATCTCCATCGACTACGGGCTGATCGAGAAGTCACCTCACGTGATGGTGGTGCCTTCCCGCATGGAGTGGGACGATTTTGGCGCTTGGGATGCGGCGACACGTGTCTATCCCCGCGATGCCGAGGGCAATGTCGTACGCGGAGACCCGCTTTTGCTCGATACCCGCGATTGTGTGGTCTACAACGCCGAGGGGGCCGACCGGCTCACTCTGGCCACGGTCGGGCTCGAAGGGATGACCGTTGTGGCCACGCGAGACGCCGTGCTTGTCTGCCCCACGGATCGGGCGCAGGATGTGCGCAAACTGGTCCAGCTCCTGCACGAACGCGGGGCACGGCACGTGTAAGTTTACGTTGTCTATCCGGGCGGCTCTCTGTAGTTTTTTCCGGTAGCCCGCACGAACCAAGTGTCTCTTGCCACAAACTGCCCGCGAGGGCTGGGCGCTCAGCGTTTTCCAATCGGGCGCAACTCTTGCATGACAACGTATCTACCCTGGCTCAGATATTGAACGTCCTACCAGGTCTGGCACGATGTACGAGGCCCCCCTTCCTTGCCACTTGCATAGGCTACCAATTGAAGATATATTGAATATCAGTTAGGCATAGCGAACATATAATCTTGGGTATGACAGAATGTGTAAAGACTGTGCGATTTATTCGAAGGGTGGACACGTACATGACTCTCGATAAGGTCAAGATTGGAACGGAAAGCGTTGTTTCTGCGGTGAAGGGAACGGTTTTGCGACCGTCAGCGGCTGGGTGAGATGGGGCTCATCTCCGGTACGCCCGTTCGCGTCTTACGGCTGGCCCCACTCGGGGATCCTCTGGAGCTTCGTCTCCGTGGATACAGTCTTTCATTGAGGAAGAAGGACGCGGCCAACGTAAGTGTAGAATTCTGAGAAGCTCGCTAGACGCTCTTTTCGAAAGGGTGCGCTAGGCCTCCTCGTGGGCGTGCGTTCAGATATCCGGCAACCGAAACCACGAGAACAACCCATTTGAGAGGCTCACGATGGCAACGTGCCACACCAGCGGCCCTGAGGTATCGGTCGCTACTTTCACCGCAGCGCGTTGTGTGGCGCTTGTCGGCAATCCGAACACAGGCAAAACGACTCTATTCAACGCGCTGACCGGGCTTGCGCAGCATGTAGGCAATTACGCCGGTGTCACG
>CAYTDF010000819.1:0-2592 GCA_964436365.1 uncultured bacterium
TACGCCGGGGGGATTGGACCCACATCCACGAGAAGCGCATGTTCGAATGTCCCCGGCTCCAGGTGGGCCAACATATCCGTGTGATAGAATCGTAGCGACTCGGCCCCGTATGTGACGCGTGCGTATTCAACGGCCCAAGCGGATTCGTCGACTCCGAGCCACGGGACCGACGTCGCCATCCATCCCAAGAAGCTCCACTGTCCGGTACCGCATGCGATGTTCAGAATGGGACCTTCGGAAGGCATGTTCGCCAACAAATTCCGGGTCACGGTATGAAGTGAGTACCATTTGAGAGAGAAGCAGCGCGGCGGAGCGTACCCTTCACGAACCAGAGTCATCCACTGGGTGTCAGCGTTGGCCGGAGGGACGGCTGTTTTCCGAAGAAGGGTTCGTTCTCGACTCGATTCCTGGGTTTCGAAATGCAGTTTCTCAAGAACCCGCGCACACGCGGCGCGGCGCTTCTCATCGCCCTCTAACAGAACTCTTGCATTCGTACCGCTGACACGGGCTATCTCGACGAGATCATCCAAGTATGCAAAGGATGTCGTGGGTAAACGTTCGACGTCGACTGCGATTTCGGGAATGGAGCCGTCGGGGAGAGACCCGCATTCATCGCTCCACAATAGCCGTTCCGCGCGCGGTTGTGGAATCGAGACCGTGGGGACATCGCCCCCCCCGCTACGCAGTATTACCGGAGTCTCGGTTGCTTGTGGCTGTGGAGCGGAGGGTGCGTTGCGGACCGCGTCGCCGTCTTCCAAGATGCTCTCGACGGCTTTGCTGTAACTGTATTTCTCCAAGACTTCTTGCCGGGCCCGCTCGCCGATTTCGCTTCGCGCACGGTCATCGTTCACGTAATTCTTGAGAAGGTGTAGCGCCTCGTCTTCGTCTTCGAATAGCAACAGGTGTTTCCCATGCTGGAAGACCTGTTCGATATCCGGTGTGCGTGTCTGAAGAACGCAGGCCGCACACGAGAGCGAATTCATCAAGCGATTCGAAAAATACATACGCAGATGCGAATACTCCGTAGAGACGATGCTGAGAACGATTTTCGCTTCCGAGAGCGCCTGGGCGAATTCCGCGCCGTACACACCGGGCCGGGACGGTATTGCGGTGGATTCCCAACCGTCGCCATAGACGAGCAGATTGTAATCGCGTGCGATCCTCGTTAAGAGCGCGAGGCGTGAAGGGCTGTAGTTGCTGCCCAGAAACACTACCTCAACGGACTTGTCCGAATCGGAGGGCTGAAACAGGTCCGGGGCTGTGGGGTAAGGCATGTAGTGCGCTCTGGGTATGCCCAGACCTCTGCCCCAATCGACATACGTATGATTAGAGTAGTATACGGTAGCCGCACGGGCCGTACGGAAGTGGTACTCTGTCGGTGCGGCGTCTCCGTAAAAATGACTTACGCTCGCATTCAAGCGGCGGCGTAGAAATGTCAACAGCCCCAGAGACACAGAATCGTACTTGACACTTCCACCCAAGTGAATGTGCGTGGGACAGAATTCGAGCGCTGTCTTGGCGATCTGCTCCTGCGACAGCCTGTTGATTTCCAGCGCGAGGACGGAACCGAAACGCTGGAACCCCGTTTTCCAGAAATGGTTGGAGTTCTGGTCGGAGAAATGGTCGATGTAGAGAATTTTCGGTTGCGTATCGCCCATGTCGGTCAAACGCGCCTTTCATACGGCGATATCAGGACGCCACCAGTTTCGGGAGTGACGTGCGTATCTCTTCGAACACGCCTTCGACCTCGAACGCCTTCTCGAGATGCCCAATGAACGTTTGGGCGCGGTGTTTCCACGTGTGCTGGAGAGCGATTTCTTGGCCGCGCTTTCTGAGGGTTTCCCGCTCAGACGTGCCGGGAGCGTATCTTTCGAGAATGGCCCTGAGTTCGTCCGCTGTCGAGAACTGAGGGACCGTATCGCCGAAGATGGGTTCGATCCCAGGATTTCGATCTGAAATGGCGAAGCCCCCACTGGCGAGAACATCGAAGATCTTCACCGCGACAAAACCGAACCGGCGCATATCGGCATGATGGTCGCTGAGCACGTACTCGCTCGTCGCATAGAGCCTCTGCAAGTCGTTGTACGAATAATAGAGTCCCCCGATACGTTCGGGCGGTACGAAGTTCTCCCAGGCGTTCCCCCAGACGAGAAAGGCGCGGTCTGTCTTGGCGAGCGCATCTACCACTTCGCGGGACTCGGTCCCGCCTCTTCGTGTGTTGCCGACGAAAACGGCGGGATACTCCAGTTGTCGACACGGGTACGGTCTCTTATCGGTTGCGCCCAGCAGAACTTCCGCGGTCTGCCCCATTGTGGAGAGATGCCGTCGATGGTCTTCGGATAATGTGTATATATAATCGTATATCTGTAACATATCGGGCGTCACGGTGTCGGGATGGCTGTAAATCCAGACGACGCTATACGCGTGTCGGGGCAAAGCGGTTGGGAACCCGTACAGATGGATGACTACGTCCGCCTCGGGGGATCGTGTTATCGGGTACCCGGCTTCGCCCAAACGGCGCGTCAGTTCATGTTGCACCCAATAATCGCCCCAGAGCATCCGGCGAAACTCGTCCTTTTCGTTATCGGACGT
>CAYTDF010000820.1:0-2584 GCA_964436365.1 uncultured bacterium
GGGTCCGCCCCGATCAAATCTGCGATCTGCCGACGTCCCAGTTCGACCGCTTCCTTGGCCGCCCAGCCGAAACTATGGTTTTGGCTCGCGGCGTTGCCGAATGTCCCTGAGAAATACGGAAGCATGGCGTCGAGCACACGGGGGTCGACGGGCGTTGTCGCGTGGTTATCGAGATAGATCGGTAGTTTCATGTCTCTCTTGGCCATTTTGCGGGCCTGCCAAACATCCCTCAGCGCCACGGGGACATGCAGTGCTGAGGATCGTAACTGACTGTTATGACTTATCTTAGATGCGAGCCGTCCTAACCGGTCGATCCGACGGTCCTACTTGAATCTATCCATATTGCTTGATCGCGTCAAGTATATCTAGGCATCTTATCGGTGGACGTATAAGACGACACCCCGGAGCGTCCGAAGATCGGAAGCCGGGTCTTCGCTGGATGAGAGCTACCGTGTTGAGGGCTTTGGGATTTACGCGAGCGCGTCACGCGCCGCCCGCGTGAACGTCATGAATCCCTGTAGCGCTTGAAACATCTGCTGCATCCGCTCTGCTTGCTCCTTGTGGAGGGTCGCGCACATCTCCGCTGTCGTCTTTCCCGGGCTACGCACGGCGCGCAGGTTTTCGAGCATCAGGTGGTTCAAGCAGGGTTCCAGGACTTCGTCGTACAGGTCGACCGTTCTCAGCCGATTCCAGACCGCCTCTGTTCGCCGCACGGCATCGAGGAGTTCGGGAAGCGACGCCGTAAGCCCGTCTGGCCACGCCGCCAACGTCCGTTGGAACTCCGGTGCGAGGCTCTGGGCTGTCTGTAGACTGTTCTCCGCGCGTTGCAGCCAACGGGTAACCGCTTCCACGCGTCTCTTCCTATCGACCGGCGGAATCGCACCCAAATCCAGATTCACGGTTTCTCGCGGGGGCAGTTCCGCCACAACGCTCTCCAGTGTCGCGACTTTTGTCCCACGTTTCTTAGCCCCCCGGCCCCCGGCGTCGATGGTCGTCCCTTGCCGATCCGCGATCAACGCCTCCAGACGTTCGCGATAGAGCCGAAAGATCGCTGGGATTGCGATCGGCTCTCCGGCCAACCCCACATCTCGTTCCACTTGTGTCTCGAACGCTCCTGTAACCCCTTCGACTCCTGTAATTTCGCGTATGTCCGCTTGTTCTGTGGACCGCATCTCTCGGCGTAACGCGCAGTCTCGGGCGTGGGTCGTTCCCTCGGCATCCGAGAAGGCCAGATCGTACCCAATCAGCACGATCGGATCGCAACCCAGAAGCGCCGCCAGCCGATAGCCCAGCTCGCCCGTCTGGGGCGAACGTGGCAAGGCGAGTGTGATACCCAGCTCTCGGGCCACGGCGGTCGTGAAGGTGTTTCCATCGTCCAAGACCACGACATTGGGCTGTCCCGGCTCCAGTGATTCGAGCACTCCCCGAAAGACTTCCGGCGTCCATGCCACGGTCGTCTCGGCGGGCACCCGCACACCTGCGAAGTGTTGTGCGTTTGCGGGGGTGGGGTCGAGCGTCACCAGAACGTGCGGTGGTATTCCCGCTCGCAGCAGGCTGGTCAGCGCCGTATCCACCGCGATGATCGCACCGCGCCCGGAGGCTTGCCGGAGCGGTTCGAGGGCATCGTCCAGCGAGGGACCCGCGCCGATCAGAAATGCCGGACAGCCTTGCAGCCTGTTCTTCCAAAGGCTCAAGTCTTGTGTCCGTGGGAGCCATGCGGTGTTGAGCAGCGCGTTGGCGAGCGGGCGGCCTCGTTGTTTGAGTCGCACTCGCGCCAGCTGGTGCTCTTCGTCCGCCCAGAGCTTCACCGCATCCCGTAGTGTTTCCAGCTCGGATGTCTCCTGGTCCGGGGATGGGGTGATCGCGATCTCCAAACCGTTCACACCGACAGAAGGCCCGCGCGGAGCCAGGCGTTCGAGAGTCTCCTGGGGATCGAGACCGTGCTGGAGATGGATACGGGGGTGTTCGAGGAAGGGCTCGAAGTCGGGATGTTCGACCAGCCAGCGCAGGTGGGCCGCGTCCGGTTCGGCCACGGTCACATCCAGCAGTTCTTCTCCCCACAGATCCAGGAGCGCCCGCAGCTCACCGGGGCAGTCGAGTCCCAGAAGCAGCAGATGCGCCGCCGCTCCGCCGTCGCGCTTGGCGCTCTCTACGTATCGTTCTTGCCACCATCCGGGCCAATCGGGTTCTCCGAACGGCTCGCGCCGTGCAGGCGCAACCGGCCTCAGAACCGTTGTCAGTTCCGGCCAACGTTGAAATGCGAGTTCCAGGTTTCTCTCAGGCATTGGCTATAAGATCGCGCGAGGCATTTCGCCGCTTTGGAAATGTCCTCTAGAATACTGGTCGGTACACCCACTCCCGAGTGCCCGGAGCGTAGCGACGGGTGTATCGAGGGGCACGGATTAAGTACGCCTAGCCTACCATCACCCCGCGAACGACACGCATCGGTATATCGTTTTGCATGTTCCGTTTTGCAGAATATCTTTTCAGAATATACTGATTAGAATGGTTTTCAAAAGTTCTTTCCTTTTGGCGAAGCCAAAAGCCTCCTCCCCCAAAGATTGGGGGCTGCCGGTTGTCCGGG
>CAYTDF010000821.1:0-2583 GCA_964436365.1 uncultured bacterium
AAGTGCCGCACTTTTGGGCCGCCACCCGCTGCACTTTTACCCCGCCGTACACAATGTTGGATTCAAGACATCAGAAATCTAGAGACAGATTTTCTGTATGGGCTCTCTTTCTAGCCCAAAAGAGCAAGCAAGGAGATCTCCCCGCCTTGAAGATCCGATCTCGAACTTTGAGCATTGTACATAGGCTCACCCAAGAGAGCAACCGCCTTCGGAATCGGATTCCCAGTCTCACCGTTCTTGATCAACGTGTTCCGAGGTGTCGTCAGGAGCGTGCATGAATTGGAATGAACTTGTCAGAGCGCGGTGTTGTGAGTGGGGAGGCTGGTGCAGGGGCGAACGCGAAAGTGGCGTGGTGCGGTTCCTATGGTCCCAGGTGCAGCCTCTCACAAGAACAGTCTCTTTCGCCCGTCAGGCACAAGCCGTTCTACCAGAAAAGCAGATAGATCGCACAATAAATGCTACCCACAACCAGCCACCACAACCCTACCCGCTGGTACCATGCGGAGTATTGACCTTCGAGCGCGGCGGGAAGTCTTAGCATGCTCACGGTCCAGATGAGTTCCTTTCGGTCTCTGCTCTCCGTGCGTTGCGAGACGAGGCTGACTCCGACCATCAGAAGCACGCAGAACACAAAGACGACTCCGCCGAAAACCAAAATGTTCTCCAGCGATTCCGGAAGGAACGGGTGAATTTTCTGTAAATAGGGGACGACCATCAACGGAAACGAGGTTGCCATCGTCACGGTCGCGGCAGCGGCGGTAGCGCGCCGCCAGAATACGCCGAGCAGAAAGACCGCTGCCGTAGGACCCGCAAGCAGCACCCATACTTCTTGGCAATAGGCGAAGATGTGTTCCCACATGCCGACGAGAGGCACGCACAAAACGCCGGTCGCGAGCACGGCGGCGCCGGTATAGCGGCCGATCACAATCAACCGGTCCTGGAGCGCATCCTTGTTGACGAATCGTTGATAGATGTCGATCGTAAACACTGTCGCCGTTGAATTCACAAGCGACGAAATAGTGGACATGATGGCGCTAATCAGCACCGCCAAGAGGATACCTTGTAGACTCGGCGGAATGAGTGTTGTCACCAAGTAGGTATAGGCGGTGTTGGGGTCCTCTAAATTCGGATTCAGCGCGTAAGCGATGAGTCCGGGAAATGTCACGGCGAGTGCCAACAGCAAGCCCAGGAAGCCGCAGAACACCATCCCCATCTTGGCGTGCCACTCATTCTTAGCACCCAGACAGCGTTGATTGATGTACTGATTCGTGCAGTAATACCAAACGTTTGTGACCAGAGCCAAGACGATCATCGATGTCCACGGCAGCTCCGGGTGATCGGCCGGCAGAATCAAGTGCGCGCGGTCGCCTTCTCCAAGAATGGCCGCCCAGCCGCCTTCTACCTGATTCATGCCGAGCACGAAAATGAACAGACCGCCCAACAGGAGTAACACGCATTGGAAAACGTCGGTCCACACAACGGAAGAGAGTCCTCCGTAAATCGTATACGCACCCGTTGCCAGGGCGAGCAGCAGGACGCCTACAGGCAGTGGGATGCCGAAGATCTCGCTAAGGGCGAGCCCGCCTGAATACAGAACCAGCGCCAGATTCACCATCGCGTAGCTGGCGATCGTGAGCAACGCAAAGATCGTACGGGATGCCGGACCGTAACGGCGCTCGAGGAACTCCGGCATGGTTGTGACACTGTGACGGATGAAGAATGGGGTGAAGACCCAAATCAACAGCGTCAGCGCGGGAAAAATCAGCCATTCCCAATTGGCAACCGCAAGGCCATGACTGTAAGCGAAGCCAACCTCACCGATGAATTGTTCGGTGCTGATACTACTGGCGACCATGGAGAAGCCGATTGCATACCACGGAAGTCGCGAACCCGCCAAGAAGTAATCGCGGGATGTCTTCTTCTCGCGGCGCCCCACCCAAAAACCGATAGATGCAACAACGACCAGGTAGCTGACCAAAATGACAAGATCGAGGTATCCGAGTTTCACGGGCGTCTTCTTCCTTGACTCTTGTTTACGACCAACCGTTGTCCCACCCAAAAATGCGACTGGGTTAACTCCACACAGGTGCGTCCGGGTCGGGTGTGCAGCAGCTCGACAGCACGGCATTGATACGATCGGCGAACGCGCGGCTGTCCGCTGCAGTGTACCATTGGTTGAGAGGGATGCTGATCACCCGGTCGAAGAGGTCATCGGCGACCGGACAGTCGCCCCGTTGGAATCCGTATTTGCGCGCGAGTGGATACATGTACGAATAGATGTGCCAATCGGGCCGACCGTTCCTACCACGCATACTCGCGTCAATCTTGTGAGCGTGTAAGCCTTTCACAATCTTCTCACCCAGTTTGATCGTATCCGGGAAGAAACGAAGTAAATAGCCGATTTCGCCCTCGGGATCGTTGGAGATTTGAGGCGTTATCTCTGCGTAGCGGTTCAGGCGCTTGCGTATCCGCATTCGAACTTTCTGAAACCGTCGGACCGTCGCGGGCAGTTTCTCCAGTTGCACGACGTCGACTGCCGCTTCCAACTCCGACATACGGTAGTTCGTTCCGGTGAACAGCTCG
>CAYTDF010000822.1:0-1292 GCA_964436365.1 uncultured bacterium
CATTGCCCGCCGGGAGAGCGTCGCGCGCGGGAAGGTAGGCCGAGGGAAACTCGGGGTGGCCGACAGGGAACGGACGGTCGTCCTTCGCGGTCTTGGGCAACACCTCTTCTTTCCAGCGAGCGACCGCCTCGGATAGTCCCCGCGCCACGTCGGGCTCTTTCTCCGTAATGTCGTTGCGCTGCCCCGGATCGGCGGCCATATCGAACAGCTGGCTTTCGCGATCAAGCCGGTATTGCTGAGTGCGAACACTGACGCGTCCCCTCTGGTGCGAGAAAATCATCCGGTCGGGCCACGCCTGCCGGGTTCCCGCGAGAAGCGGTCTCACACTCTTGCCATCGAGCGGTTTTTGGCCAACCAAGGAAACGTCGGCGAGGTCGGCCAGGGTCGGAAGAAGATCGATGGCTCCGGCGATTTGTGGAATACGTAGACCCGGTCTAATCTTGCCCGGCCATCGGATGGCGCATGGTACGCGTACGCCGCCTTCGTCTGTCCAACCCTTTCGCCCCTTCATGTCATCATTCCACCGCCAGCTGTTCGGTCCATTGTTGCTGAAATAGATGACGATGGTGTTGTCGGCGAGATTCAGCTCGTCGAGTTTGCGGAGAACACGTCCGACGTTCCAGTCGATGTTTTCGCACATCGCCAACGCACAACGCGTTCTCTCCACCTCTTCCTTCGTTGTATCCCGGTTCCGCATTTCGAGGGGATGATTCTTGAACTTTTCGTAGAAGCGATCGGGAACCTGGAACGGAGAGTGGGGCGTGTTGTAACGGAGATAACAGAGAAATGGCCGATCCTTGTTTTTGTCGATGAACGCCAAAGCGTGCTCTGTCAGGTCGTCGATAATGAACCCCTTGCCTCGACCGATCTCTCCGTTGCGCTCGAGCACCGGATCGAAATAGTGCCCCCAGTGCCCGGAACAGAACCCGTAGAACTCGTCGAATCCCCGGGCGTTAGGGTGGTAGGGGTATTGCGTTCCGTTGTGCCATTTACCGAACGCACCGGTCGCGTATCCCGCTTGCTTGAACGCGTCGCCGATCGTTTTCTCGTCGAGATTCATGCGTTCCTCTCCCCGAGTGACCCCTCGTACGCCACACCGGGGATGGTAACGGCCGGTCATAAATTCGGCTCGTGTCGGGGCGCAGACGGGGCACGCATAGAAGCGGTCGAATCGTGCCCCATCCCGAGCCAGGGAGTCGATATTCGGAGTCGCGAGGTTCGTGTTGCCGTGCATGCCTAGATCGCCCCAGCCTTGGTCATCGGTCAAAACGATCACGATGTTGGGACGCCGG
>CAYTDF010000822.1:1302-2577 GCA_964436365.1 uncultured bacterium
CCGGTTTGCCGCTGCCGCCGGTGTAAGCAGAGGGGCCGCGGACGCCAGTGCGCCCGCGGACGCAGCTTTCAAGAAATTGCGCCGAGTGAATGGTGCGTTCTTCATGGAATCAATCTCCATTGTCAGGGAAGCGGGATAGGCATGCGGGGGGACCGCGCCGTCCGGTACGATTCTAGCGGATCGGCGGCGGCTCGTCACCTGGCGGGAGCCTCCCCCACTACGTCCTCATCTGTTTTTGTGAATACAGGCAGGGCGTGGTACGATGATGGAGTGACGGGGGAGCGCCGCATGACCGAAAGCGCAAGCGGAACACGGAACGGGACTCGTACGGCGCGATATGCTTGGGGATTGGCCGGTGCGTGGACTCTCCTTGTCGTGGGGCTCATGGGATGGACCTACCACCATCACCGGGAGGATGTCCGTGAGTTGGCGCAAGGACGGTTCGCGGTATCCGGTCGAAGTCCACTTGCAGCTCTCCCATTATGGTGAAAATCGGGCCTATGTGGCCATCATCAACGATCTGACCGAGCGCAAGCTGGCGGAGGCGGAGCAAGAGAGAGCTCGCGCCTTTCTGCAAACTGTTGTCGATGGTTTTCCCGAAGCTCTCATGGTGATCAATCGCGATTACACGATCGCTCTGGCCAACCGAACGGTTCGGGAACTTGCAGGAATATCTGAGTCTAGCAACGCATCTTGTCCAAGATGCTATGCAATATCCCACCATCTTGGCTCGCCGTGCGGAGGGGATGCCCATCCGTGTCCTCTTCAGCAAGTGTTCGAAAGCGCGAAGCCGGTTCATGTGAACCACGTTCACCGTGACTCACAGGGCCAGGATATCCATGTGGAGATTGTGGCGGCCCCCATCTTCGATGAGAACGGAGACGTTGTTCAGGTTATCGAGTCGGCCCGAGACGTGACGGCGCGTAAGCAGGCCGAGCGGGAACATCCAAGCGATCGAAAAGGCGGCACGGCGAGCGGCGGGTTTGGCTAAGCAGATGCTCGCCTATTCGGGTAAGGGGTCGTTCGTTCTCGAGGCGATTCGCCTGAATGAACTTGTCGAAGAGATGGCGCATCTCCTGGAGGTTTCCGTCTCGAAGGACGTGGTCCTGAAATACAATTTCGCCAACAACCTGCCGATCCTTGAAGGTGACGCTATACAGATACGCCAAGTCGTTATGAACCTCATTACGAACGCCTCGGAGGCGATCGACGAATCGGGCGGCTTTGCCGCACTCTCAACCGGTGCGATGCATTGCGACCGAGCGTACCTGGACG
>CAYTDF010000823.1:0-2571 GCA_964436365.1 uncultured bacterium
GGCCAGAGCCGACTGGTTCTTCGTGCTGGATCACGGGCGTATCGTCGAGCAGGGCACACATCGCGAACTCGCCGCCCGGGGCGGGCTCTACTCGAGTCTGTACGAACAACAGATGCAGTTGATCTGATCGATCTCCCACAGATTGCGTCCGACTGAGAAACGCTCTAGAACTTCACATCGAGTGTCGCTTTCCGCTCTCCATCAACCGGTTGCACACCGCGAACAACCTTCCACTCTCCCGCACGCAGAGAGACCTTTACAGTATAACTCCCGTCGCGGAAAACCTTCGGCTGGAAGACCGAACCCGGAATCCGAAGGGTGTAGAGAACGTCGTCGATGGCCTCGTCGATCACTTGCACAAGCGGCTCACTTCCTCCCGCAACACGGAGAACGGGGAGACGAAGCTGGGCCGACCGGAGGAAGTTGTCCAGCTGGTTAACCGTGATGGGCCATCCAGCATACTGTGCCGCACCGGGTTTTGACGGATCCACCCAGCGAGGCCAACACTCGCTCACGATGTCGCGCGACGCGCGCCGGAGTCGAACGATGCCGTATCCGGGATTCCGATCGAAGAGCGCCTGAGGCTCGATCCCGGTCTTTACGGGATTCGCCGTAGCGTGCACTGTCATGCGATTCCCAAAACCGTCTTTGAAATCCCCCGTGTACTTCGGACTTCCCGGGGCTCGATTCAATCCCGGCTCGGGCGGATACCAACGGCGGGGCCAAAGGTTGGCAACCGACGGGACACAGAATGCGTGAGAGGCGTCACCCCAATCGTCCACGCCATACTGAATGTAGCTACCGAGATGCTGATCGCCCGCAATATGGAACGCGAACCCACGGCGGATGGCGCGTAGAGCTCGATTCCGCCCCGTCTGTGGCCAGCTGTTCGAGTCGCAATCGGCCGCGAGCTGGTCGCCCTCGATATACTCCCCAGGCTCGGCGTACCGAAGGCCCGGAACGACACCGTCGCTCTTGGCTTCCTCGGGCAGCGTGGCAACATTGGAGAAGATGGTCTGCGACAGGAGAACCTTCATGATGGCCTCGTCGGACCAGTCGGTGGCCCAGCGGTCAAGGAACCGAAGCTGCCGTTCCCCCAAGAGCACGGCATCGGGAACATCGGCCTGTGTGGCCGGATCGAGATCGAGATTCTGAAACCAACCGTTCACGACTCGCCCTTCGGGAACCACAACCGACGGGGAGGATTTCCACATTCGGTCGGCGATAATTCCAAAACTAAAACCGGCGTACTCCATGCGTGTAAAATAGACACTGATACCGTGCGCAATCGGTTCCGGGTCTACTGGGTCGGGGAGATGAGAGACCTGGGTCCGGTGAACCGCGTTGACGAACATCGGATCCATGATGTAGCCGCCTCGGTCGCCTTGGTATCGGAGCTCTTTATCCGGTGCGGCCCGAACTCCGGCCGCACCCCAGATATTGCCGTGGTAAACGTCGTGGTCGTCGGGGATGCAAACCGTCGGCCGGTCTTTCGCAAGTTCTCCAAACGCCCAACACCACCGAATCCAATGATAGAGGTAGTCGACACACGCCGTATCGGGCGGATTGCGAATGATCCCGCCCGGACCGCGTTCATAGATCTGATCACCGGAGAAGAAGAGCATATCCGGGCTGTGATATTTGACGGCCGAGGCCAACTCGCTATGGGGATACCAAAAATGGAATCGGTTCCATCGAGTCACCTTGTTGGAACAAACGTTATGCCCGGTGAAGGCGGCAACCACGAATTCATCGCGGTCCGTGGGAGGTTTGCGCACCGTACCGTGGTAATAATACGTTTGTGCAGTTCCAGGTCCGGTGTGGAGTTTGTAGACAATGCGGTAGGGAACATCGTGACAGCCATTCCAGTTTCCGACCCGAAATGGAACGGTGAAACTGTGGTCGATGAGTTCACCGGTCGCCACCGTCTGCCACGCATCCTCCCGCTTGACCTGGAGATCGGCTGTCCGCGCGCCATCTGCGCCCAGAGGTCCCATCTGCGCGGTCATCTTCAACACGCCTCGGCTGAGGGTGTACTGCGCGGCGAAAACCGGACCGAAAGCGCGATCCTCGTGCGTTTGAACTTTGGCTCCGGAGACACGCCAATCACGGAACCAATACCCCATTCCCTGCTTCTTCGCGCTGATGTGAGAGACCAAAGCGATGTTACCCGCAAGCCGTTGCGGATCGATCCCGTCGATCGCCGCTGTGGCAATCGTCACCCCGGTTGCGTGATCGGTCGCGGTCAAGGTTAGCGTATACGCTCCATCCCGGCGTCTGCCTTCGAGGCGCAGTTCGACATCCTCTGTAATCTTGCTTTTCGAGGCTCCAACTTTGGAGGGCACGATCGGCCAAAAAGCGGTCGGTGCCTTGCCTGTCATTTCTTTCGGCAGATAAGGCTGACTGTTGTCACGGAACACGATCGCACCGGCTCCATCGATAGCCGCAATCATCCCGCCGTCCTCACCAAATTTGTGATGGCAAAGTGCGCTGATACGATAGTCGACATCTGCCCCACCCACACCGATCAAAAAACCGGTCCACGTGTTTGTATGTCCTTCTCCACCCGGT
>CAYTDF010000824.1:0-1162 GCA_964436365.1 uncultured bacterium
TGACGACTTACGCGGCGATTCGAAGGTATTTGTGATGGAGGCCGCCTGTAGCTGTCACGCCCGAATGGGACCGCCATTACCGACGAGTAACCGGCTGAAAAAGAAACGGGCCGCCGGGGATGGGGAGCAACCCGTAGCGGCCCTGAACACGCCGTGATCGAAATCGGGGGGAAAGATGCACGACGCGGCTGTCCATAGCATAGACGCTTCCAGCCCGGCCGAGGAGACCCTGGTGATGGGAGTCCCGGGCAGGTGGCGGCAAGGCGGTTTGGGAATAGCTGGGGGCGTAGGCTACACTACCGATAGCCCCGGTCTGGACCTCCGTTTTGCCACGATTCCAGGCTGTGGTTAGAGCCGCTCTCACGGGACAACCTTGGGGGCGGTTTACTTTTGTGGTCGGCGGGCGGGGCTCCCTCGGGTGGCCGCCTCACGCCTTTCAAGAGTGGCGTTCCGAACGCTCCCGGCTCCTGTCTCCGGTCCTTGGCTGACTGGTGCGCTCGTCTCCTTCGAGGGAAGCGCCGTGAAAGCTCATACTGCCCGCTCACGGCATTTCCTTGCCCTTTTCGGCCCTGACCACAGGGGCGCTCCAGAAAGTCCCGTGGCGGATCCGTACGGCGTTTTAGCAATTAGATCGTCCGTAATTAGGACGGGTCCTGGTGGAGAGTGCAAGGACTGGTGTTCTGGCCCATTGACAATGGCTATTTGAATAGAGGACCATTGTCCGGTTACATCCCCACGGAGGTTGTAGAATGATGGTGAATACAAAGCGGGAAATTCAGGTGTTGGTCACTGTGGCTCTCTTGGGTGGCGGGCTGGTCGCATTGCCAGGCGTTGGGCAGCAGCCGGTTACACTCGATCTGGATACCGATAACGGGTTGACCATCGATGCCCCCGGGGAATACAGCCTGGCGGAACACTCGTTCGGCTCTGTGCCCGTACGGAACGGTGAACCCGCGCTAGGGCTGACGGTGACGCTGAACGGCGGCAATGGGCTCGTCATCTACGGACCGGCAATCGAGACCGGCCCCGGGGAAGTTCTGGTCGAGTGCTCTGTGTGGTGCACCGTGCCAACCGTGGGGCTGGCGCTCGTTGCGATGAACCTGCCGGACTACTCGATGATAGCTAACCTGCCCGCGAGCGGAGAGAAGTACCTGGGCGGTTG
>CAYTDF010000824.1:1172-2570 GCA_964436365.1 uncultured bacterium
TCACCGTCACGCCGCTCAACAGCCTCACGCGCGACCAGGTGGGGGAGTTGTTGGGGATTCCTGTCGTCGACACGCCGACGGCTACGGAGACTCCCACGTTGACGGAGACTCCGGTACCCACGGCGACCCCGTTGAACATCGAAGGCCATGCGTCCGGTGTGACATCCGTAGCCTTCTCACGAGACGGGACGTGCTTCTTGACGGCTGGCGAAGACAGGACGGCGAAACTGTGGAACGCGGCGACAGGCGAACTTCTGACTGCCTTCTCAGGGCACAAGGGTGTTCTCTGGGCTGCCGCTATCTCGCCCGGAGCGACTCGTGTCGTGACAGCCAGTTCGGACAAGACAGCGAGGGTGTGGGACGCTCCCAGCGGTCGGTACCTGCGAAAGTTCACAAGGCACAAGGCCCCGGTCCTATCTGCGGCGCTCTCACTCAACGGCGAGGAAGTGCTCACCGGCGGCGGGGACGATAACGCTCGGCTGTGGCGGATGAAGTCCGGCAAAGAAATTCGAGTATTCACGGGGCATCGTGATGATGTGACATCCGTGGCCTTCTCTTCCGATGGCCAACAAGTGCTGACCGGCAGCGCCGATTGGACCGCGACGCTCTGGAATCGAGAGACGGGCGAGGCGATCCGCTCCTTTATCGGCCATTCGGGGGGCGTGACCGGTGTCGCGCTCTCTTCGGATGGGGCGAGAGTGTTCACGGCCAGCGAGGACGGTTCCGTGCGAGTGTGGAACGTCTCCAGTGGCGAGACGTTTCGTGTCTGGCGAGGCCATGACTCCGGTGTACGTGGGCTGGCTCTCTCGCCGAATGACGCTTGGGTGCTGACAGCGGGTGAAGATCAAACGGTGAGACTTTGGCGCGCCGAGACCGGAACAATGAGACGCACTTTCGAAGGCCACTCGGCTCCCGTGAATGCAGTGGCCTTCTCTCCCGGCGGCAACAAGGGCTTGAGCGGAAGCGACGACGGGACGGTCCGGCTGTGGGCAATGAGTGGGGTCTTCGCTACTCCAACCCCGACGCCCAGCCTCACATCCACACCGACACAGACGCCAACGGCGACGAATACTGTGACGCCGTCACCGTCACCAACCTTCACCCCCACGCCAACACTCACCCCGACCCCGTCACCGACTTCTGAAGTGGCACGAGAGATCACAATTGAACTTCCGGGGCTTCCTTCCGGCGCGAAACCGTTGGAGATGGTGCTTATTGATCCGGGAACGTTCACGATGGGTTCGCCTGAAGGCGAGCGAGACCGTCTTGAAAATGAGGGACCTCAGCATGAAGTAACAATAACTCAACCTTTTTATATGGGGAAATACGAAGTGACTGTCGCTCAGTGGCTGTCGATAATGGGTGGTGATAACCCGACAGAAGGATACACTGCATCCG
>CAYTDF010000825.1:0-2567 GCA_964436365.1 uncultured bacterium
CCGGCTCCAGTGCACGGTGTGCCATATCGGCCCCGGTGCCGGATGGTATGTGAAAAGCAAACTGGCCGGAGCGTATCAGGTCTATTCCGTTCTGACTTCGAAGTACACGCTGCCGATTGAAACGCCCATCCATAATCTGCGACCCGCCCGGGAGACGTGCGAGCAATGTCACTGGCCCGAGAAGTTTTCGAACAACATCGAACGTGTTCGGACTCACTACGCCGACGACGATGAAAACACGCCGTACAGAGTTGTCCTCTCGCTGAAGGTCGGTGGAGGCCACCCCGAGCGTGGGGCTGTCGGCGGCATGCATTGGCATGTGAGTCCGCTGCATAAAGTCGAATACATCGCCACGGATGTTAAACGTTTAACAATTCCGTATGTTCGGGTCACCCATGAAGATGGAAAGACGGAGGAGTTTTTGGGGGAGGGGGTTGACGAACTAGGGGAAATTGCTACCAATGACCCTCGGCTGCGGGAGATGGATTGCATCGACTGCCACAATCGTCCATCGCATGCCTTCCTCCCGCCAGCGTATGCTGTCGATCGCGACATTGATTCTGGGCAGCTCGATCACCGGCTCCCGAATATTAAGGGTCTGGCTGTGAGGCTTCTGAGCGAGGAGTACGCCACGCAAGAGGAAGCGAGCGCGGCGATCGCCGACGGACTGCGTGACGCGTTGGCTTCGGAGGTCGAAGCCGATAAAACTCTAAAGACCGCTTTGGATCAAGCGATTGGTCGTGTACAAACGATCTACTCGACGAACCAATTCCCGGAGGCGGGTGTTTCGTGGGAGCACTATCCCGATCATAGCGGCCATTTTCGTTTCCCCGGTTGCTACCGTTGCCACGATGACGAGCACCAGACGGCGGATGGGAAGATCATCTCCAACGATTGCAACCTCTGCCACACGATAAACGGACAGGCCGAGGGGTGGGAAGAGGTCAAAGAGATGGAAGTCAAACACCAAGCGTTTGTGCACCCACGAGAGATGGAAGGTGTTGAAGAGGGGACGAACTGTTCTGAATGCCATGGCGTTTAGCGGCGTCAAAGAAATAGAGGACGAACTGCGGGACGGCACATCTATGGGCTGTTTCGACAGCTGCAGAAAGGAAATCTACTCATGCTTTACAAGACGACAGTCAAGTGGTTCGCGTTGATCTGCTTCACGGTTATGTTGGCGTCTACGGCCAACGCTCAGACAGACAAAGAGAAGAAGATCGAGGCGTTCAAGAAGCAACTCACCGATGTCATGTCGGGGAAGGGCGATAAGTTCGAGGGCTCCAAGACCTGTATGAAGTGTCACATCGCCCCCAAACTCGGTCGTCAGTACAAGATTTGGAAAAAGGGCCCGCATGCGAAGGCCTATACAGCGCTCCTCTCCGAAGAAGGAAAGAAACGCGCCGCCGCAAAGAATATCGAAAAGCCGGAAGAGGACAAGAACTGCCTTGGCTGTCACGCGATACTCACGACGGTCCCGGCGGCGAGCGTCGGGAAGAAATACAAACCTACCGAAGGTGTCGGCTGTGAAGCCTGCCACGGCCCGGGTAAGAAACACTCCGAACTCGCTTCCAAAGCGATGAAAGCGAAAGAGGAACTGTCTGCAGAAGGACGCGACTGCATGCTGAAAGTGGCCGATCTCGATCTCAAGAAAGTTCTGTGCGGCCGTTGCCATAAGGATCATGAGTGGCACGAAATGGTGGAGCAGGATATCGAAAAGGCGTGGGAAAAAATCACCCACATGAGACCCAAAAAATAGTTGCGTCATATGTTTCGATGTGACATACTGTGAAATCCAGCCCGTGGGCCGACAACGACCTCGGCCCACGGGTACCTTAAACCGATAATACTAGTTGTTAGCCTGTTTACCTCGTGGGGGATTGCCTTGAGAGTTGAGTTTGAACTGCGCACGAAATATGGCCGGAGAGCGCTCGGGGTGGCAGTGTTATGCCTCCTGGTGTTCGCATCACCGCTGTTCGCGGTATCGGAAGATTCGGACGCGGCCGACGGAGAGGAAAGCACGCAGGCGGACGGTGATTCCACCCTGCTTCGCGGGATCCTTCCCGAAGCCACGATCCATGGCTATTCAGTCACGTCCTACCGCGGACGATGGACGGACGATGGTGACGACCAAGACTTGTATGAGTACTTGAGAATCTCCATGGAGGACCTCATCTCCAACCGTCTGGACGCCGAACTCTCATTGCGGCTCCGCGAGGATTTCGATGACGCCTCGCATCCCCTGAACTTCAGCGACGACGTCTTCATCGACGTGGATGAAACTCGCGACGATCAATGGGCGGACCGTATCGGTACCGCCTGGCTGGACATCCACGACCTAGGGCTCGACCACTCCTCACTCCGAATCGGACGCCAGTACCTGCCCGTGTTCGACGGGTTGCATCTGGATGGAGCCCAACTCGCTCTCAACCGTCTGGGAGAGCGTTTCGATTTCGTTGCTTTCGGTGGACGGCCCGTCTCGTATTTCTCTTCTGTGCATGGGGACAGCGCCCTTGGCGCCGCCGGGACATACCGGCTGTCGCCTAACGCGCGCGTGCGCGCCAAGT
>CAYTDF010000826.1:0-2566 GCA_964436365.1 uncultured bacterium
TTACGTCTATCCCGGGCGCTGGTGATCGTCGGTCTGGTGTGGCGTTGGTCGCTCGTACTCTTGGGAGTGGCCTGGCTGCTCGAGAGACGGCTCAAGCGCTCTGTCCTACGGGCGCGGGCGTTGGGCATGATCCCCAGCCGCATTCGTGTGGCCGTCTGTTGGCCGGAACTGGCTTTTCCATTGACCGTCACATTTCTCCTGCTGATCGTTCTCGTCTCTGGTGAGGCCGTCGTAAGCCGATTCTTGATGCCACCGGGAGGGGATGGGTTGGCGGTTGTCTTCGCCGATCTTCTCCATTTCGGTCAAGATGAGAAAACCGCCGCTGTCGGTCTGATGCTGCTATTCTTACCCGTACTCGTACTCTTCTGGATTCTTTGGACATTGCAGAGAGTGTCGGGTGCGCGTGGAAACAAGGCCAAGGGGACTGCCGTGAGAGGAACCGTGAGGGGGCGTAGATTGTGATGGCTCGGTTGAGCGTACGGGGACTGACCGGTGGCGCAGGTGGCCGGGTCCTGGTCGGCATCGACTTGGAGGTGGAGGCTGGTGAGCGTATCGCCGTGCTGGGATCTTCGGGGGCGGGGAAGACCACACTTATCGAGACCGTCGCTGGGTTACGCAAGCCCGACAGCGGCGTGATTGAAATAGACGGCCGCGTCGTCTATGGCCCCGGGGAGGATATCCCCCCCAGCGAACGAGGGATCGGGATTGCCTTCCAAGACCTTGGGCTCTGGCCCCACGTTAATGTTCTCGATCATCTTTCGCTTTGCATGGAAGGCACGCGCGGCACTTCGGCACGCAATGTCGATTCCATGATGGCGTTGGAACGGCTGGGGCTTCGATCGAAGATGACATCCTACCCCGGTGAACTCTCCGGGGGCGAGCGGCGGCGGCTCGCGCTCGCGCGCGCCTTAGTCGTCTCGCCGAAGGTGCTGCTTCTCGACGAGCCGCTTTCCGGCGTCGACGGTCCGTTGCGCGACCAGTTGTTCGAGGTCGTGAGCGAGGTGCACGACCGGGCCCGCTCTGCGACTGTGTTGGTCACTCACCGTCTCGACGAAGCCCTGGCGCTTGGAGACACCATTGCGATTTTGGCCGATGGCCGTCTGCATCAGGTCGGTCCGGCGGCGGAGGTTTTTCACGCGCCGCTTACCTCGACCGCGGCGCAGCTCCTGGGATTCGAAAACGTCATTCCCGCCGAAACGATGGGTGAGTATGTCAATCGGCTTGTTCCGCTCGGCCGCCAGCGGGAACTCGGGACCCGGGAAAACTGGGGCGTTGCGTTGCGTGCAAGCGAGATTGTGCTGTTCGAAGTCTCCGGGACCGAACAGACGGGTGTGTGGGGCGGCAGGGTACGCGAGGCACGCTTTGCCGGCGATGGGTATCTGACTTGGATCGACGTCGGCGAGTTTTCTGTGAAAGCGAAAACCGAGAGACCGTACCCCGCAAAGACGGAGGTACGTTTGGGCTTTACCGGCGAAGCGAAGATTGTCGAATTTTGGTAGCGCGGCGCGGATGGACTGAATCATGAAAACAAGCCCTTTGCGGTGGGTCTGCACGATCTTGGCCCTGCTGGGAATTGCTGGCGTTTGGATGTTTGTCCCACGCCAAGAAGAGGCATCGCTGGATGTCGCCCACTGGGGCGAGCCGGGGGACGCTCCCGGCATGTTCACCTATCCGAGGGGTGTGGCCGCGACCGGCGATGAACTCTACATCGTCGACAGATCCGGCCGCATTCAGGTCCTGGATGCCGAAGGCCGTTTTCTGCGTGCCTGGACCGTCATCGGGCAAGAGCGAGGTACGCCGACAAGCCTGTTGATCGGGAATGAAGGCAATCTGATCGTTCCCGACACACACAACAGCCGTTTGCTGGCTTACACCCCCCAAGGTGAGCGGCTTTGGTCGTTCGGCAAATCCGGGACGGGGACGGGCGAGTTCTGTTATGTCACCGCTGTACTGCAAACTCCCGAAGGTCGCTGGCTCGTTGCCGAATATGGGGAAGCCGACAGGATTCAGGTATTCAGCCCCGACTGGGAGTTTCTCTATGAATTCGGTGAGTATGGGGCCGGGCCGGGGCAGTTCTCCCGGATCATGGGGCTGGCCATGGGGCCTACCGGAACCCTCTATGTCGCTGATAGTGTCAATCATAGAATACAGGTCCTCAAGCAGGACGGCACCTTCCTCTATGAATTCGGTGGAAGAGGACGGGCGATCGGGCAGATGATCTACCCCTACGACGTCCGTTTCTCGCAGACGGAAAAGATTCTGTATGTCTGTGAGTATGGGAACAACCGCATCCAGCGTTTCGAGCCCGACGGCAGGCCAGTTGGGCTCTGGGGCACGGTGGGGAGCGGGGAAGGGGAACTCTGGACCCCCTGGGGAATCGCTCTATTTCCGGATGGTCGAGTCGCCGTGGCCGACGCTGGAAACAACCGAATCACTGTAATTGGCTCCCAAGGCTGGTACCGGACCGGCCCCTCCTGAGCGATGGACCGCAAGAAACTCCCGAATAGTTTGTAACCCAAACGCCGCAATGAACGTACTAAGTAGAGAGCCCGTGTAACTGCGCGCG
>CAYTDF010000827.1:0-2334 GCA_964436365.1 uncultured bacterium
TGGATTTATTCTAAGGTCATGGGTCGCGACACCGACCTGACCGTGCTTCATGATCTGGATAGGCGACATGCTGCACTTGGAACACTTATCATTACTCCCTATCGAAGCTCCTATCACACGGTACGCGATGAGTATGTAGAGATTACAGATCGCATCGGACTGATCCATGACCTCTACACAGATTTCTCTGACTGGACGGTCTGCAGGAACCTACGAATCTGTGTGGACAGTGAGGACCTTGACGAGCAGGTCAGGACTATAATAGAGTTTATTAATAGAGCTCAATGATTTAAGAGCCGTTGGTATAGGCTTTAAAATATCCACCTTTGCCTGGTAACAGAAAGGCAAAAAATCATTATATTAAATAAAATGAGGTCAAACGTGACCAAGCCATGTCAAACAGGCATGGGGGATTATATTTATTTGCTGGTATGAAGCTAAGTCAATTTGCCAATAGAATTGGTATCTCATATTCCACGGCGCTCCGTATGTTTAGAAGGAATGAAATTCCTGGCGCCTACAAGCTTCCTGCGGGTACCATTGTGGTACCAGAAGGTGCTATAGCACTATTGAAGGGTGAAAAGACGGGTGATGTCGATGTAGAAAGCATGTCAGCAGTTTTAAGTGTTATTCAGGACGCGGCGCGAATGGCTCTGGGAGAGCATGACGCCGATAATCTAATGACTGCAATTCACGATATCCTGATGCAGTACTACAGTAACGAGGTCTAAGGATGACGGCCGTCAGAGTAATAGAGGCCTCAGGCTCGAATGGTGAAATTCAGTTTTACAGCGGTTCCGACTTCGGGGCCGATGCTCGACTTACATATAGCCACCTTTCGCGAACGCTTTTCCTTTCCGGCTCTAGTCGCCTAGGCAATGTTGCATCTGACATCCACCACTTCACTGGAAGTGCCCTATTTGCAGACGGCCTTAGCGGCTCGTTGACGACACTGCCCACTGGTGATCCCTACTTGTTGGCTGGATCTGATATTCGCCTCGCGACGGGCTCGGACGGCTCTATCACGATTACGTCTCTGGCCAGCAGCGGCGGCGGTGCCGGCGATGTTAATGCCTCATATGTCGTCCTCTCAGCCACAGCATCTTTAAATAACGAGCGGGTCCTGACAGCCGGCTCGGGCCTTGACCTGGCAGACGCTGGTGCAGGCCTTGCTGTCACGCTGGCGATCGATGACTCCATCGTCGCGACGCTGTCCGGTGCTACCTTCACAGGACCAGTTCACTTTTCAGGTTCGGTCTCTGATTTTACGGCGACAGGATCGGTTAAGTTTAATGCAGGCCTGAGTGGATCGCTCACCCGCCTGACTGATGGTTCCTCCTATCTTATAGCAGGCGATAATATAACCATCGCATCGTCTTCCAACGGTGCTATTACCATAGTAGGACAGGCAGGCGATATCACGGGTGTTACAGCAGGCACCGGCCTGGCTGGTGGGGGAACCTCCGGTGATGTGACGCTTACAGTTGATGACTCGGTGGTGGCCACCCTGTCGGGCTCGCAGTTCACGGGCCAGGTTGGATTTCAGGCCAACGTCAGTACCAGTGGATCACTTGTCGCATCGGGAGATTCCACTTTCTCCGGCCCGATTTACCTATCGGGTTCCGTCTCCGACTTTGTTGCGACGGGTTCTGGCAAGTTTAATGCTGGACTGAGTGGATCGCTAACAACCTTAGTTGACGGCACATCATATATTGTAGCCGGTAATAATATCACGGTTTCATCGGCATCCAACGGCGCCATTACTATTTCTGGCCAGTCAGGGGATATAACAGGTGTCACAGCCGGAACTGGCCTGACAGGAGGTGGAGCCTCAGGTGACATAACCCTGGCTGTAGATAATTCCATAGTTTCCACCCTTTCGGGCTCACAATTTACGGGACAGGTCGGCTTTCAGGACAACCTCAGTGTCACCGGCTCCTCATACTTCGCCGGAGGCCTCAGCGGTTCATTGACTCGATTGGTCGGTGGTACATCCTACCTGGCAGCGGGAAACAACATAACAATCACCTCGGCATCTAATGGCCAGGTCACGATAGCAGGACTTTCAGGTGATATCACTGGCGTTACTGCTGGGACTGGCTTAACGGGAGGAGGAACCTCCGGAGATGTTACTCTTAATGTTGACAATTCGGTTGTTGCCACATTAACGGGCTCGATATTTACCGGTAATGTAACACATAAGGGTAAAATTTATCTTTCTGGTTCCGTCTCCGAGTTCACTGCTACGGGGTCAGCCAAGTTTAATTCAGGATTAAGCGGCTCGTTAACGCAGCTTACAGATGGTTCATCCTTTATAGTTGCCGGTGATAACAT
>CAYTDF010000827.1:2344-2563 GCA_964436365.1 uncultured bacterium
TTTCGTCCGCTTCTAACGGAGCTATTACGATTTCAGGGCAGAGTGGTGATATAACAGGCATCACAGCTGGGACAGGCTTGACGGGGGGTGGAGCATCAGGAGACGTTACGCTTGCAGCCGATGATTCAGTTGTCGCCACCCTGTCAGGTTCTCAATTCACCGGACAGGTGGGTTTCCAGGATAACCTTAGTGTTACGGGCTCCTCCTATTTTGCCGGAG
>CAYTDF010000828.1:0-2549 GCA_964436365.1 uncultured bacterium
CCATGCGGAAGAGCGTCTCTGGAATGATTTGCTCACCATTTTTGACGAGTTTCAGCATCATGCCGCCTGCCTCATATCCACCGGAAAGAAAGATACGGTCGTCCCCTATGATGGTGGGGGAAGGAACATTGGCAATCCGAATCTTCCATTCCGCCGTCTCCCATACGATGCGTCCGTCCTCCGCTGAGACACCGACCACACCCCCGCTGGCACAGTAGACATAGATCCGTTTCCCGTTGAAAACCATAGGCACGATCGACGAGTGAGTCATTCTCCAGCCATTGGGATTGGGCGTCTCCCAAACCGTCTCGCCGGTCTCGCAGTCGATAGCCACCATGAGTGCGGAACCGCCAGGGGCTAGAACGACTTGCTTCCCGTCGATCAGAGGGCATTGCCCAGCGTACCAAGGAGGGACCTCAGCGTCATAATCTTTGACCAGATTGAGCGTCCATTTCTTTTCGCCGCTTAGGGAGTCCAGACAGGTCACATGGCATTTGGGACCCAAAGATACGATCCATTCTTGTGTAACAAAAGGCACCGTTCGGCTCATGCCATGATTGCGTTTCACGCGCACTGAATAGGAATAGCGCCAAATTTCTTCACCATCCGCGAGAGAGAGACACCGCAGTGCGTCGGCTCCTTTCTCTCGATCGTAGTCGAGCAAATAGACACGACCGTCTAGGATGGCCGCTCCAGCGTGTCCCTCGCCAACATCAATGACCCAAGAGATGGAGAAGTCGCCGTCTTTTGCGACCGGTTCGAACTCCCCCTTATAGATGTTGTCGAAACCTTCGCCTCGGAAACAAGGCCAAGCACCCTTCATCTGTGCTGGAATGCCCGATGATCGGATAAGTTCCCCAATCGGCTCTGTCGGACCGCCATCCGGGTCAAAGGGATGGTGAGCTCCATCCGTTCCGGGAATGCGTTCGACGTGGAGGATTGGAGGATCCGCGCTGAGCCACAGATACAGAGACAGTGTCCCTGACAGCACAAGACCGCCAACAATGACCGTTCCAATCGCAGATTCTCGCATACGTCCTCATTGCACATTGCGCCTGCTGTCTCACTCGTTCCTGAGCGCGTCCAAGAAAGATCTACCCATGGCCAGTTTCGCCGCCATCCAGATCCACACCATGCCGCTGGCTATTATAGCGGATAGGGTCAGTCCTAGCGATACCCATGGCAGGTCGAACCCAAGAGTACGCAGGGCGGGAACGACAGCGACTCCTGCCGCGACGACTCCACAGGCCATGCCCAACGCTAGGAGCCAACCATGCTCGAACAGCAAGAGTAGATACAGTGAGAAACGTGTGTATCCCACGGCCTGCAATACAGCCAGCTCGCTTCGCCTTTCCATCACATTGCGTAGCACAACACACCCCAGCCCCACACAGCCCAGCATCATGCCCAGACCCCCCAGCATCAAGAAGATGGAGAGATAGGTCTTTTCCACGGCGTAGAATTCTGACAGACGCTTCACAGCCGGTGTCAATTCGAGCCCCCAGTTCCGTCCGGCCTTTTCGAGAGAGGCGAGTACTTTGTCCCCGTGTTCGGGGATCGTATCGACCAAGAGCATCCGGTAGCCATATTCCGCGGGAAAGCACTGCGTGAAACGATCCTCCGCCACGATCACAGTTCCCTGGAATATGGAGTTCTTCAGGGCTCCCACCAGCTGGAACTCGACAATCTGGCCTTTCTTGTCGACGTATTCAATCGTATCCCCTATCTTTTTGCCCAGCCCCCATGTGATGGTGGCCTGGTCCGCTACAACGGGGATACGGCCATCCGGTAAGGGTTCATTCAAGATGGACCAAGAATTCTCATTGTATCCGTCGAGAATATCGGCAAACGTGAAGGCACCCCGCGTCTCAAACGCCTCGGGAGAGACGCCCAGGACTCGTGGTCTTTCAACTCGGTTCAAGTTCAGGCAGCTGGCGTCGCCACCCTCGCGCACGCGCAGCTGTATGATCTCCACATTTTGCATGGTCCGTTCATCCAGGCCCAATGCCCTTTGGCCGGATACTTGGTTCAGATCGTGCAGTATGGGGAGTGCGGTTTCTCCTATAAACGCGAAACCTCCAGTTCCCGATCCGACTCGGTCTGAATGTTCTAGAGGATCCTTCAGATTGGCTCCCACGGAAAAGATCAGAAAACTGGCGCAGGCCAGCACGGTCACGACGCCCAGACTTCGTCCTCGTTTTCTGGAGGCGTTCCGTAGACCGAAACCGGATATGGAGATGGAAGTCTCTTGGGTGACGGCCGCTCTGCGGTAGAGAATGCCGTAAATCGAACTGAGCCCCGCAGTCAAGAGAAGAACACCTGCAAGAAAGAAGGCCCCGACCCCTGAGTCTGTCTCACGAACCAATGAGGCGATCAGCACGACTGCGGCAAGGGCCACGGCAATGGAGGCGACGACGAAGCCAATCCGTCCTCCGTCCTTTTCTATCAGTGGTTCGACATCCCCTGTCTCTTCAAGCAGGTCTCTTATCTGCCGCCGCACATGACGTCTTAGCACGATCCACATGGACAGAACCGCCATGCAGACACTA
>CAYTDF010000829.1:0-2519 GCA_964436365.1 uncultured bacterium
ACGGAGACAAACGATGGCGAAGGCAAAATTCGACCGAAAAAAACCCCACGTCAATGTGGGCACAATCGGGCACGTCGATCACGGGAAAACCACACTGACGGCGGCGATGACCATGTGTTTGGCCAAAGAAGGCCTCGCGGAAGTTCGTTCGTTCGACAGTATCGATAACGCTCCTGAAGAACGCGAGCGCGGGATTACGATCGCGACGGCGCACGTTGAGTATGAGAGTGACGCTCGTCATTACGCTCACGTCGACTGCCCCGGTCACGCGGATTATGTAAAGAACATGATCACGGGTGCGGCGCAGATGGACGGTGCGATCTTGGTTGTGAGCGCGGCGGATGGCCCGATGCCTCAGACCCGCGAGCATATCTTGCTTGCGCGTCAGGTTGGCGTTCCGTTCATCGTGGTTTTCATGAACAAAGTCGATCAGGTTGATGACGAAGAGTTGTTGGACCTGGTGGAGTTGGAAGTCCGCGAGTTGCTCTCGTTGTACGAGTTCCCTGGGGACGACATTCCGGTGATTCGTGGCAGCGCGCTGCACGCGATGGAGAATCCGGACGACGCGGAAAAGACGGCTTGCATCCACGAGTTGGTAAAGGCTGTTGACGATTACATCCCGATTCCCGAGCGTGATGTCGACAAACCGTTCCTGATGGCGATCGAGGATGTCTTCTCGATCACGGGCCGTGGCACGGTTGCGACGGGTCGTATCGAGCGGGGTACCATCCACACGCAGGATAAGGTCGAGATCGTGGGTCTTCGCGAGAAACCGATGTCGACGGTTGTCACGGGCGTCGAGATGTTCCGTAAGATCTTGGATGACGGTCAAGCGGGGGACAACGTTGGTTTGCTGCTTCGCGGTGTTGACCGTAAAGAGATCCAGCGGGGTCAGGTGGTTGCGATTCCGGGTTCGATTACGCCGCACACGAAGTTCAAGGGCAATGTTTACATCCTGTCGAAGGACGAGGGTGGGCGTCACACTCCCTTCTTCAACGGTTACCGTCCTCAGTTCTACTTCCGGACGACGGACGTGACCGGGATTTTGAATCTGCCGGAAGGCACGGAGATGGTGATGCCTGGCGATAGCGTCGAGATCACGGGTGAGCTGATCACGTCGATCGCGATGGAGAAGGAACTTCGGTTCGCAATTCGTGAAGGCGGGCGTACAGTTGGCGCGGGCGTCATCTCGGAAATCATCGAATAGAACGACCGGAAGAAACAACCCGGGGCACGGCGGACCCTGACTGTTGCGCCGTCACGGGCGGAGAAACAAAAGATGGAGCATCCCAATAAAATTCGCATCCGATTGAAGGCCTACGACCACCGGTTGCTTGACCATTCCACAAAAGAAATCGTGGAGACGGTCCGCCGGACGGGGGCGAAAATCGTGGGACCCATCCCGCTTCCTACGCGCATTTCCAGTTACACGGTGCTGCGTAGCCCCCACGTGAACAAAAAATCGCGGGAACAGTTTGAAATTCGAGCACACAAACGTATGATCGACATCTTGGACTGGTCCCAGAAGACCATGGATGCCCTTACACACCTGGATCTTCCAGCGGGCGTTCATGCCGAAATCAAATTGTAAACTCGCGAACGCGAGTTAGGGTCGGGAACCCGCCCGGTTCGTTTCCGCTTTGCCCGCACTGCGTGCGGTGTACTGGAAACTCTACCCCGGTGTCCCGGTAAACGAAGGATAGGAATTACGGTGGTGCAGCGATAATGGTGAAAGCACTCATCGGTCGAAAAGTTCGGATGACCGCTACGTACGGTGATGATGGGCACGTGATCCCTCTCACGGTACTCCAACTCGGACCTTGCCCTGTCGTGCAGGTCAAGACGCCCGAAACGGACGGATACTCGGCGCTTCAAATCGGCTACCAGATTGAGACGAAAGAAAAGCGCGTCACCCAGGCGCGGAAGGGCCATTTTGCCAAGGCTTCCGTGTCGGTTTGCCGCCTTCTTCGGGAACTGCGGACCGAGGACGCTTCGGAATATGAAGCCGGGCAGATTCTCGATGTTTCGATTTTCGAGAAAGGCGACGTGTTGAACGTCTCGGGTACGAGTAAGGGACGTGGTTTCGCGGGCGGCGTGAAGAAGTATGGCTGGAAGGGCGGCAAGCAAACGCACGGATCAATGTTCCACCGCGCGCCTGGCGCCATCGGACAGGCCTCCTACCCTTCCCGGGTTATCAAGGGGAAGCACATGCCAGGACAGTACGGAAACAAGAGGGTGACGGTTAGAAATCTCGAGGTTGTCGAGATCGACGTTCAGAACCATCTTCTTTACGTGCAAGGCGCCGTTCCAGGACCGAACGGCGGACTAGTTGAAGTCTATCCCGCGAGATAGCGGGTTACGAAGAAGCGAGGACGATTGTGGCCAAGGTTGACATCTTCACCATAGACCGCACCTCCGCGGGAAGTCTGGAACTTGACGATACGGTTTTCGGCGCTGAGCCAAAACCGGATCTTTTGCACCAGGTTCTGGTTGCCTATCGGGCCAACCAACGCCAAGGC
>CAYTDF010000830.1:0-2517 GCA_964436365.1 uncultured bacterium
ATCAGCAAAATCAGCGCAAACTCTCTCCCAAAACATGATTATTCGAGGCTCCCTTGAGTGATCAAAACGTCTCAGCTCGATTCAAAAGATCAAGTCACGCCCGCAAGAACCTCAGCGGCTCAGGCGTTCCAACGCCGCGCGGATGGCTCCACGATGCTCCATCAGAATCGCGAAGTCCATATCGTAATCCGCCGCCTCGCGTGGCATGCCCGTAATACACTCAGATGCCACATAAGAAACTGCGGCCTCAATGGCGGCCTTTGCAGCAGCGTCACCTTTCGCATCGGCAAGCTCACGCAGCATGGCGACGGCATTAAAGTCTTCCACGCCATCGCGGGCCGCCTCCCAGCGGCGGCTCCAGACGAGTTTCCGTCCGTCCCAGTTGACACCGCCGTAGCTCGGATCCCCATGGGGCCCTGTACGGAAAAGATCGGCTTCGCTGTAAACCCACCAGCCGCCCCCTTCGATGCCCCAATGCAATGCAAGCCACGGCTGGGAACGGAAGAAGCCGAGCGGTAGCAATGTGCGGCAGTTCCCTGGGGGGGTATACATGGCAATGCGCCGATCGCCGTCGGCTCGCATGATCTCGACGACTTCCGGACCGTGGTACTCAATAACCTCCATGCCCGGCTGCCAGAAATCTGTAATCGGAGCCATATCGCGAAGCATGTCTTTGGTGATCGCGCCCCAAGGATTGGCGTAAACCTGAAGTTTGGGATCGATCTCCTTGATATGTTTCGCGCGTTCCATAAAGTTCTCATGCGTGCCACGTAGGCCGGTTTCGTCTTCTACGTAAAAAGAGAAATCCCGATAATCCAGTCCGTACTCAGCCATGTGTGCCAACCAGACCTTTACATAGTTACGCTGAGCTCGAAGACGCAGCTCAGCCGAAACCTCCCCTCCCTCCGGGAATGCAGGCGTGGGGATGTGGTGCAACCGTATCACACCGTACTGCTGTACCTCACTCAAGAAGGCATCCCACCGGCTCCAATCCAGTTCCCCGATTAACCGTCCATTGGAATCGGCTTTCGCGGGTGGCATGCCCGGCACACGATCCCACAATGTCTGAAGGTGATCGTTCAGGTCCGGAACCGAACTGAGTTCACCGAAGCTGTTTTGCGACCAATAGCCGGTATAGAACCGGCTTTTTTCCGGAAGCCGTACGGGCGACACGTCCAACTGCACCGTGACGTCCACAGTGACGGTATTCCCGTCCAGCGAACGCAGAGGCCACGTGAATTGATACCGACCAGGTGGCAGCTCGCGCGTCGAGAGATTGATCCAGAGCTGGCGGATCTCTCCGGGAGCCAAGTCGAGAAGGTACCCTTCATCGAGACGGGGCAGAACGTCGGCAATCGGAATGTTATTCGACGTGGGTAGCCAAAGCACCCGGTGCAGACTGGTCAGGTCGGTCACTTTCGGAAGAGAAGCCCCCTCCCCACCTTTCAGAGTTCCCGGCTCAACACGAAGCGTTATGGGTTCCGCCGACACGTTCAGGATGCTAATGCAGACGGACTCTTTCTCGTTTCCGAACGCCCACACGTTGATGGTCGGCGCCCCGCACCGCGCGGGCAACTCGTCATAGGGGCTGCTGTCATCCCATGGATTGGCATCGTTCCAACAAACGAACTTAATTGGACGCCCGCCCAGAACTCCCGCCGCCACAAGCTCGGCGAACTTCTCGCTGCGGCGCAGGAATTCCACAAATTCATCGGCCTTGTTTCCTATGACGGCTCGTTCGGCCAGAGTCTTGCCTTTGGCCTGTCGGATACTATTGGACAATACGTCGTAGCGCGTTTCGATTTCTGACACGCGCATGCTCAATGTCAATTCGCCTGCTTTGGCGCGTTCGATGGCGTCTTTGACGTCGGCAATCGTGCCGTCCGTGAGCGCGCGCAATGCACCCTCATGCCTCAACGAGCACTTGAGTTCCTGCACATTCAAGGTTTTGCCAGAACTCAGATCGAGCAATCTCAAAGACAGCTTGTAGGTCCCCGAGGCAAGCGCCTGCCAGCGAGCTTGCACTTTGCCGTTTTCGGCCCGAAACACCTGGACGGAACGAACATCATTCGGCCCGCAGACCGCCAGCTCTACAGCAGCACTGTCACCGCTCATCTGCGGCAACGCAAAATCCAAAACGTTCGTACCGAATCGCACATCTCTGATACGGTCCACCAGTCGACGCGAGGGTGCTGCAGCCTTTGCCTGCACGTCCGGTTTCTTTACGCGCACGGGGAAAGTGCGTTGCCGCACGTGACTGAAGAACACCGAATCCGATCTGCCCGAACCGCTGAACGTATAGGCCGTAATGATTCCCTGTTTTGAGCAGATCACCACTCCAGGTGTGCCGTCACCGTCGATGTCCAGCACGGAGGCGCCCATAATTCCCTGATTCGGATGGTTCCACGCGCCCAGGATTTCGCCGGTGTCTGCGTCCAGCACATACCAGTTGTTACCTTTGCCGTCGGTGGACGTGTCCCGCACCGTGACCACGAACTCTAGTGTGCCATCACCATT
>CAYTDF010000831.1:0-2514 GCA_964436365.1 uncultured bacterium
TTGTTTTCGTGGTTGTTCTCGTGACTGTGGTTATCTCCGCCATTTTCGTCCCGCCGCGAGTAGTATCGACGGTCTGAACGAGCGATACGAGCCGGATAATACCAATAACTCCTGACCAACATGTGACCTTCTGGGGTGATCTCATCGAAAAACCGATCCCAGTTGACGTCACGTTCCTGAAGCTGCAGACGTTTCAACGCACCATGAAGGTATCTTCCATCCACAAAGAGCACTGCTTTTCCATCGACCATTGTGTTTCTCCACGCAACACGGAACGAGGTGGACAGATCGAGAGGGAGGCACGGGAAACCGTTACGGGCCGAGGACCCGTCTATTCTTCCAAAGTGTCGATCAACTCAATATGTCCAATCACAATCGCTTGTTTCCCATTCGAGCCGCTCCTGGCGACCCCACGCAACCATCGCTCAACTTCCAGTCAATCCTTCGGTCCAGAGCTTTCACCACGACCACGGCCATCAGTGCGTGGACAGTGTCAATGTGGCGAGCCGTCGAACGTCCCACCGGTCAACACATCCTCATGAAGCTCAATATAGAATAGCAGAAGTCAGGGGGCAGAACAGTCCAGAATCACTGACACCACTGCGAGTTTTTGTGGCTATGTCTGTCGGCGCGTCGGTTTGGGAGTCAAACCAATCGGCTCGCGCTCGCTCCACCGAGCGCGTGCCGAAATGTGCCGTATTTCATGCGATGGCCTCCGCTTCAGTTTCGTGGGGCCCGGTCGAAGATTCATGACAAGACTGGCATCGGATCGGGACGCTCGCCTGTAGGCCGCTTACGTATCATGCCACCGATGTTTCGGAAGAACGCTTGGTCGGCGATAATCGTGGCGTCGCCAACAAAGAAACGTCTGTTAGCCGATCTGGACAATTGGCGTCCGTCGGTACGATCTCAGAACTGAATTAGGGAATATCGTTGGCGTTTTCTGTGTGATTGATATACTAGTGATAGTTCTCCACCAAATGACGGCTAGATCGAGTCGGGGGCGGAGGTCCCGATGATGGTTCCATTGAAACTGCTTGACCCCTCAACTGTGGTACGTGTGGATACCGATGCGGTACGTGTATTGGTCCGCGGCCCTGTAGCAATGAAACTTTACGACTTGACTCGGGAAGCCGTACGTCAATCGCAACTTCTCGGACGGCCGCTGCACCTCTACTTCGACGGCGGTGAGGGTCTTGATGTCGATGAATTGGAAGCGGCTTTGCTGTACTATCGCTTGCGGCAATCCAGGGGTGACGCCGACCCGTTGGTGGTGCACGTTGTCGATGGATCGTATGTGCAGTGCCTTCTGTCGCACTTCGAATCACCTCACATCCTGGAAATCCATTCCGAGCCCCCCTCTGCAATGAGAGGGTAAGGTGTCTGTCGGTTAATCCTTCTGCGTTCTTCCTTAATCCTGCCCCGTCTGTATCGACGGTGGCTCAAAATGTCCGTCTAACTCACAACGGTCGTTGAGAAGCACACTGCCCTGGACTGGAGGGGCCGAGTGCGGTTCAGTTGCAGTTATGGTCAAGACGATTCGTCATCCCGTTGATGAGCGCTGGTTGCTCTCTCCTCCCGCGGCGGGGCAGAATTTCGTTTGGGAAGAGCTCTTCGGAAATAGGCTTCCTGTCGAGGTAGAAATCGGAACGGGCAAGGGACGTTTCATCCTTGCCGAGTCGGCGGATCGGCCTCACGTCAACTTCCTGGGGATCGAACGCGCACAGAAGTATCTGCGGATCGCGCTGGACCGTCTGAACCGGGGTGGGCAGAAGAACGTCCGCCTGCTCTGTGCCGATGCGGAGTACGTTCTCGGACAACTCGTTCCCGAAGGTTCTGTCCAGATTTTTCACATCTACTTCCCGGATCCTTGGCCGAAGGCTCGACACCACAAGCGGCGACTGGTCAAGCCTCCGATGGCGCAACATCTTCGCCGAGCGCTCGTGCCTGGGGGTGAAGTCCGCATCGCCAGCGATCATGCCGAGTACTTTGACCATATCGTGCATGTTTTTGGGGAGTCCGGGCACTGGTCCGAGGAAGAAGTATGGGATTCGGACGCCAGATCCAAGGCCATGATGACCGCTACTCATTTCGAGATCAAGTTCGGTCTGGAACACCGTATGATTCACCGGGCCCGCTACCGGCTTTCTGAAGGTTGAATCTTAGGTAATCGTTGCTAAATTACTATTATTGAGTGTCTTGAGTTTGTTCCAGAAGTTACCATGCTGTCTGATGCAAGACCTGCGTGTCTTCCAAGAGAGTCTGTGGGAAAACTGGCGAAAAAGGGAGCGGAGGGGGTGGGATTCGAACCCACGAAGCCCATCTCTGGGCTTGCCGGTTTTCAAGACCGGTGCATTCAACCAACTCTGCCACCCCTCCGTGCCCAGGGCTACGATTGGAGCCCTGCGGGCGTAAGAACCTAGCCGATTGACCAAACAAACGGAACGGTTGAGGTCTCTGGGAATATCAACGGTTCGCAAAACTCTGGGAACGGGGTTTCTTGAGGTCAATTGA
>CAYTDF010000832.1:0-2501 GCA_964436365.1 uncultured bacterium
TGCAGCGCGCATAGCAAACGACATTCTTGCTGGTGTCAAAACACGGAATGAGATCGAGCATGCCATCGAGGCCCGCAAGGGCTTTATTCCAGCTTCCGGGACCATCGACGGTGTCGAAGATTGCACTCGCAGCCTGATTCTCTTCGGGCGGGTACGCGCGGTCGAAGCCCGGCGCGGATTTCGCTTCCTGCGACTCGTCCCAGTCGAGTAGGAACGGCCCGGCCACACTCCAGGGGCGAATGAAATGCCAGGGATCGTCCGTCGCGGGCGCTGTGCCGAGCCCACTTATGTTGTGGAGAGCGTGCGGACTGCGCAGAAAACGCCGCTCCCCGGGTGTCATCGTGTCGCGGTGCGATTCGGCGGTCTGCATGATCTTATCGATCTCCATGCGGCAAGTGCGGAATGCATCACGCCAAGCACGGAATGCCATGGTGTAATCGCGCGTGTCGATCGCATCGGCGCAACGTTCGGTGGCACGCATGGCGTTGACGACCTCGGACCCCGCATACTGGTCCTCGACACCCTGCCGCCAGACGAGATCGGCCATCTTACGGCTCTGTACCGTAGCGGCTTGAACGACAAGCGTGCGCATCTGCTTGGGGATCGCGCCGACCCCTTTTCGTAGCTCGGCGATCTCGTTGCGGTCGTCGCTCAGCAGGATGAAACCGGCAAGTTCCATCTCGGGAACGGTGACCTTTACGCCGCCATCTGTGGGCGCGCTTATCTTGCATTCGACGATATCCGGCACGGCGACGAGGTACGCACGAGGCTTCTTGTTACCACTCCAAGGGCAGTCGATTTCGAACTCTCCGGTCATGCCCTCATCGACCCAGCGGTGGTAGTTGGGCGCGAGGAGAGCCGCCGAAACAACCGTCGAACCTTCATATGCATACGCCGCCGCATTCACGTGGGGGTGAGTCACCGGCAAGTTGTAGGTCGGTTCTCCAGCGGCGAGATAGCCTTCAAACAGCCGTATCTCGCGGCAGGTCAGCGCGATCTCAGCGGCGATCTCCGGCTGACGATGAATGACGTGGTGCGCAAAGTAGAGCAAACCGCGCACGCCACGATTCACTGCGGTATAGGAGAGCAACCGCACTTGCTCGGGATCGGGGATGGGACCGGGGCCCTCCGAGCCGACATTCAACGCTCGTCCGGTGAAGCCCCACATAAAATTCTGCACCCAGGTCCACAACGGATCGCCGACAAAAGCCCGCTGCTTGTCGAAGAACTCGAGGTACTTCGTGTAGGGGCGGTTGGGGATCGGATAGGAGTACTGGCAACGTATGTCGATGTGTTCCGTGAATGTCTTCTGCGCGTCCGGCCGCTCCTCGGCGATGTAGTCGGCCACGGTGGCGATGCCGGGTGTCTCCTCGCGGAGGATGTTCACGGTCTGCTCGATACCGTCGAGATGCTGAGGGCCGATATCGTCGCCCACATACCAGACCAGCAGGTTCGGTTCTGTCGCGAGTTTTGCGATGTTGCGTACCGATTCAGGTGGCCACGGCGCGACCCCTTGGCCGCCGTAGGAGATATACGGAATCATCTGGATGCCGAGTTTCGCGGCTTCGCGCATATACTCGCGGAGCGTCTCAACGGCTTCAGGATTGCCCGAACCAACACGAAAGCTGGCGTTCATGCCCAGCCGGTCGATGTCCTGCGGCGACGTGTAATCGTAATTCCAACTGCCCAGCGGATAGAACGGCTTCCCATCGACGGTCAAGATACCGTCTACCATCTCGCCAGCAAAAGCGGTGGGGATGACGAGAACAAGGAAAACGATCGAGCATTTACGTAGAGTCATAGTTGTGCCTTTCTCTTTTCGTGCATATCCTCTGCCTGTCTTGGCCCGTACCTCTTAAGGAGTGGTGCTGAAGGTCAGGTCTTTCAACACGTCACCGCTTGTATCTGTTATTCGTGCGCAGAAGCCGGTGATGCCACCGTTCTGGCAGACCTGGATCAGGATAGGAGACGTTCCTTCGGGCAAAACGATGTTGATGACATCCGTGTCGAGTTCCACGCTACGCATGGAGTTGGCTTCGCTGACCTTGTCGCCGTTGAACCAGACCGCTCCGCCATCGTTGGTTCCGACTCGGAGCTGCGCGGCACGTCTCTTGGAAGAGGTGACATAGCATAAGGCGAAATAACTGATGTCGGTGTTGGGGTCGAAGAGCAGCATGCCATCGACAGCTCCGAATTTGGGGTCGGCGTGACAGAGCCGCCAGGAGAGATTCTCGCCGGTTTTGGTCTTCACGGTTTTTGGCAATACCCGTAGCGACGTGTCGATCCAGGTTTCTCGGAGAGCCGTGTGGCGTTCCGGTGGGTCCTCCTTGTTCTCGAAGGGGCCGAGCACGAGCCAGTCCTCAATCAAACCGAAATGCTTGGCGATTGGCAGGCTGTTTGTTTTCCGGTACTCCTCGGCTAGGGGCGGCAGAAACGAATCGCTGACTCTGGGTTTACTCTTGAGAACGCGCTTGTAGGCATCCAAGTTCTCGTCTACCGGT